>NZ_RSCK01000079.1:0-12002 GCF_003991895.1 Chroococcidiopsis cubana SAG 39.79 | reverse complement strand
GACGATTGGGAGAAAGAGCAATTGACTGACTAGACCAATAGCGACGGCTTTGGGATAGCGGGTGACTCGTTGAAAGTCTTTTGGCACAAGGGTTAACCCCATGCCTAGCATTACGGTTGCTAGACCTATCGGTAAGAGGACGGCGGTAAAAAAGTTGGCTTGCATAGATTAAGCTAGGTTGATTTCTTCAATCAGCGTTGCGCAGCAGCATTTATGTTGGACAAGTAATCTCTGCGTGTATTGGGTTTTCTGTAGCCATCGAGAAGCTTGCTGAGTGTCTGGAAGGCGAGGCTTTGAAATTAGAAGTTTTAACTGGGAGCAAAATTGCTAAACTGGTAACTTTCTGTTTAACTTTTCCCAATTATTGTTTCACAATCGTGCTTGATTGCCAAGGGTTATGTTATCAATAACAATCGAGTCAGAGAGTTTAATTTGGCTGGTTGTGCTGTAGAAAGCGGTGCGGAGTTAGTATGATCTTCTCTCATATTCAATCTCAGCTCTTAACCCGTAGAAGTTGCCAACTTCGCACTCGTATAAAGTCTGGATATTTACTCACGAGCTACCAAGTAGAGTTCTTAGGTAATTGCTCGGTACAGCTTTCTGTTCTGCCAGATTACTCGCACTAAACTTGGATAATAATTCAAAATAAATCGGATAGACTCTCCGCTCCTAAACCAAACTAATTGACTTTTTAGATGATTTTGGTAAAATATAGGCAGCATTACTGATTCGATCTTGTTACAAAAAGCTGACCTAACGTTTTCTACCATAATCTACGAGACTTCGATCGGAGCAAGCTTTTTACCATAGTTGTTATTCCACTAGTTTCTGTTGTTACATTCAACTGTTGGCTGAAGCTGTAGAAAAACTATTACCAAACGGACTAGACACGGCTCGTTTGACCCATAGCTAGGTTGGCTCTCATCTAGCTGAACGATCGAGTTTTCATCTTTATCTGAGATAATTGTTCGTCAAGAGGCAAATTTGCGACGATCGCATTGCTATTTACAGTAATTTTGCTCAAAACAAGCACCTTAGATATTTTTAAATTGCATAAAAGTACGAGGTAAATAGTTTTTCAACTACTAATAGAAATTGACAAATAAGTGAGATAAAAATGAAAAAGAACGCACAACTCTATACAAAACCATTGTCAAAAACCGTCGGCGAACAAATTATTAATGCCGACAATAGTAGTGTTTTAGAGCTGAGTAAAGAATTGATCGTTAACCTGTTTTGCGCTCAGGGACTATTATTATTTAGAGGGTTTGAAGCAGATGTAGAGACTTTTATAAAATTTAGCAACGAATTAAGTACTAATTTTATGGATTATACGGGAGGTGTATTCAAGCGTAAAGTAATTAATGGTAATTCTACTCTTTTAAGTGTCAATGATTTCAAAGATGAAGTTAAATTGCATGGAGAAATGTACTATCAGAAAAACATTCCTCTTATGCTTTGGTTTTTCTGTGCTAACCCACCTTCACAAGATGGTGCAACAATCGTTTGCGATGGCAAGCTTTTTTTCGACAAGCTTAGCGATCTACTCAAAGATTTATTCAGTCGAAAAAAGTTGAAATATCGCCGTCATTTGGAGCGAGATGCATGGAGAGAACGATATAAAACTGACGAATTAGATGTGGTAGAGCAAATATGTAAGAACAACGACACTCATCTACAAGTCAATGAAGATGAGTCAATTGATATTTGTTACATTTATCCAGCGATACATCTAAGTAGAACTGGAGAAGCGATGATATTTATTAATAGCTTGCTGCCAGCAATGGCAATCTCGCCTGATGTCATATCCTTCGATGATGGAACAAATATCGATAATACAATTATGTCTGAGTTGAATGAAATTGCTGAAAAAATAACGGTAGAGATTTATTGGCAGAAAGGCGATATCTTAATGGTAGATAATACCAGAATTATGCATGGTAGAAGAGCTTTTGCAGATGACAAGCGCGATCTCTATATACGCTTGTGTTCTCCGGCATTTTCCTATTAATTTTATCGGATCGAAGAAGAAACCAGCGCCACCTTCACGTCAATGGGTGCAGATAAATTTACAGGGACAGCCCAAATTCTCAGCTAACGTCTCAACAATCGGGCAAACAGTCGTTCTATGCATCGATCGGCTGAGAACAAATATTGCTCAATTTGGCATTTGGGCACCGTTCGCGATTCTGTGCCTGAGACTGACTAGCATTGCGGTTCCTGCCTTGCCAAGTACAGCTTACGCGACTTTGTCAGGTGCCTTGTTTGGGTTTGCACAGGGTGTAATGACGATCGCGATCGCAGATTTTCTCGCCTGTACTACTAATTCTTTCATTGCTCGTCGATCCGGTCGTCCAGTGGTGCAACGGCTCGTGGGTGAGCGGTTCATGGACAGACTCGCTCGATGGAGCCGAAAATATCTTGAAGGCAATTTCTTCCTGATGACAAGCGCTTTGATGTCTGGCTTTTTTGACTACGTTTGCTATGCTGCGGGTTTAACCCAGATGCCTTGGAAACGATTTCTGAGTACTTTAGGGTTGAGTATTGCGCTCGTCAAACCTCCCGTGGTGGTAGTTGGCGCGGGTATTCTCCAAGGTGAGAAGTTATTAATCGGCGCTTTAGTGGTAGGAATGCTAGCGATCGCGATCGTCTCCGCTTGGACTAGACGCAAAGGAAATCAAACTGAAGATTCAGACCTGTAGGTTTTCCGAGTATTGTCAAATTAAACTGCTGATTCTAAATATCTGATTGAACTACGTGCATTGTTTTTTTCCTCCTAGCTAAATTAATATGACAACTATTACTGCTCCGCCAGGTAGTGCTGAAGTAAGGCGCAAGACACTTTTGGTTCTTCTAATTGGCATTACCAGCAGCATACTCTACCTGCTAATCTATTTTGCGCAGCGTGCCATTTACCTAAATGGTCTCCCCGAAGAGATTAGAGGAATCCCTCTCCAAGAAGGTGGTACGCCTCTCAACAATACACGCCTGCTCTGGGAGTCTGCAGGCTACTACGGTGGCACAATTGCCCTGTTTACGCTCTACTTTTGGCTACTCCGACTTTGCCGTTGCGGTCAGTTGCGCTCTGGAGCTGCACGTACTCTAGCACTGCTTTTCCCCTTGCTGTTCAACTTGGGGCTACTGTTCGGGCGGCCATACATCTCGATCGATGTCTTCTCATACATGGCTCATGGCTACTTAGCCATTACCCCTGGTAACAATCCTTATGTTGATGCAGCACGCGAGGTGATAGAGTCCCCTTTTGGTCGCCAATTAGTACCGTGGGGATGGTGGCCAGTTCATGGCATTTCCCCATATGGTCCGCTATGGCTCCAGCTTGAGGCTGCGATCTTACGCTCAACGCAGCAGATTCCCTCAGCGCTCCTGCTATTCAAGAGCTTAGTAGTTGCCTCTAGCCTCCTTTGTGCTGTACTGATTTGGTGTATCCTCAGCAGGGTGCGTCCACAAGATCGGCTGCTCGGCACGCTCGTTTACCTATGGAATCCAATGATTGTCATTGAGTTTGCCGCCGAGGGACACAATGACGCACTGATGATTGTCTTCGTGTTGCTATCTCTACTATTAGCTGTCCAAGCACGTCCTACTGCATCTATGGTGGCGTTGGTGCTGAGCGTGCTGACTAAGTACCTGCCGCTAATTTTTCTGCCAGCACAAGTAGTTTACTTCTGGCGCACTCGTTCCCCACGATGGAACTGGACTGGACTGGTGCTACGGCTCCTACTGGGCTTGATAGTAGGATTAGGTCTAGCCATACTGCTCTATCAACCATTCTGGGTTGGAGTAGAGACGTTTCGAGGAGTACAAGCAGCCAGCCAAGCGCAATTCGCTGCCTCTACCCGAATGCTGCTTTCCGGCTACCTCCAGTATTTACACCCTCAGGCGGAAGCAGCACAGTTAGCCACCCAAATTTTAAGAGGGATCTTTAGCATTTACCTACTGATTGCTAGCCTGGAAGTGCGCGATCGGCAAAGTTTACTGAAAACGTTTGCTAATATCGCGTTAGTCTATCTACTTGTTGCCTCGCCGGAATACTGGCCTTGGTATGCTAGTACTCCGCTGGCACTGATGGCATTATCCCCGCACGGCACCTTCTACTGGATGCTCTTCGTGCTTACCTTTTGTTCGCGCTTGGTCGCTCCCTTAGAACTGATGATGACCAACGGCTTTATGACCAAGGAGGTCAAGGAGTGGAATTCTGCTCTGGTTGCCCTCGCGCTACCACTTCTGATCTTCCTAGTGCTATCTACATGGTCTACCGTATCCTCGCGGTGGAATACAAGAAACTGAGCTAATACTTCTTTGTCACAATCCAATACAGTCAACAGAGCATTGTCAAGTTACGCTCACAGAAAAATCTTAGTGAGAATAGCTTACCCATCTCGAACGATAGAATCATTGTTCTAGATGTACTAAATTGCTGGCATTCTCAACTGGGACAGGAGTAGCGTTAATCTGATGGAATTGGAGTGTTCTGAAAATTCGGATATAGGCGATCGATTTGATGGGCTTTGTAGGAGAACCAGCTAAACCCCAAATTGGCAATCTTTAGTTGTCGAAAGGTAGCATGAGGATCGCTAAGGTGCGTTTGAGGAAGTTGCTGTCCCATCTGTTTGAGAACTAGACCCAGCGGTACATTAATCTCATCCTGGAGTTTGAGACAACGAGCAAAAAAGGGACCGTAGGCGGCAATCAGAGAACCAACACCGCCGCGTACCTGTCCCCAACCGATGTAATAAATTCCCTTGTAGTCGTCTAGAAAACAACTGCCATAACATTGAACGATCGCACCCTTGACACGTTGAAGAGCAGGCGGCAAAAAGGGATAGGAAACATGAAATCCAGTCGCACAAACAATCAAATCAAATGTCTCACAGCTGCCGTCAACAAATTCAACGGTATCCCCTTGGAGTTGCCGTACCGCTGGTTTGGGCTGAATTCGCCCATGTTTTATATAGTAGGGGACTTCATTGTTGAGTGTGGGGTGTTTTTCAAAAATGCGGTAGGTGGGTTTGGTTAAGCCGTAGTCTTCGTGCTTGCCAAAGGTAAGGCGAATGATACCATAGGCGATCGAACGTTGCAGCGATTCTGGCATCCACCCCCGAATCAAATCGACGATTGGTTTTCCAGCAAAGGTTTTCGGCAAAAACCAGACTGAGGAGCGTAAACTCAACACGGACTTCGCCCCGACACGGGCAGCTTCTGCGGCAATATCACAGGCTGAATTCCCGCCACCGATCGTCAACACTCGTTTGCCCCGCAGTCGATCGGGGTGTTTATAATCTTTGGAATGGATAATTTCACCATTAAATTCACCTTGAAATTGCGGAAAGCGTTTATCCCAATGGTGCCCATTACACAGGAGCACCCCTTGATAAATTCGCACTTCTCCATTGACAAAGGTGACTTGCCAGCGATTGTTTTCGATCGGTCGTACTTCTAAAACGGCACAATTGAGTTTGATCGAGGGACGTAAATTAAAACGATCGGCAAAGGCATTGAGATAGTCTCGCATTTGTGCAGCACTGGGGAAATCGGGATAATCATTTGGCATCGGGAAGTGCGTAAACTGAGTCACCTTCTTCGATGAGATGATGTGTGCCGTTTGATAAACGCCGCGATCCCAGTTGCCGCCAATTCGATCGCTGGCATCGACCTGATCGTAAGCAATTCCTGCTGCTTGGAGTGCCTGAGCCATCCCCAGTCCTACAAATCCAGCTCCCAAGATCAAGTGTCGATCGGTTCGGTCAATTGCCTGGGGAACTATCCTAGAGCGATCGATCTGTACCACGATGTATTCTCCGCTTAAACCTGCTATTTATCCAGTCTAGAAGCCAAGGCGCAAAACGTCTGAGTAGATGGATGGTATAGGCAACGCGATCGGGAAAGACATGGAGTCGATCGCGTTCAATGCCCTGGAGAGTGCGACGGATGACCGCAGATGGATCGGTCAGTAAGTTATCGGGGATGTCCTCAGTTGACTCTGCCAGCGTGCCATAGCGTTTCGATTGCAAAATGGGGGTTCGACTGAAAAATGGATAAACAGCTGTCACTCTTACGTTGTAGGGGTTCACTTCATCCAGCAACCCTTCGCTAAAGCCCCGTAACCCAAACTTGCTGGCGCAATAGTGTGTCAGTCCCGCGATCGCAACCCAACCCGCCGCTGATGAAATGTTGACAATATGCCCCGATCGGCGGGCAGTCATATCGGCAACAAATAAGCTGCTCAAGCGCATGGGAGCCAGGAGGTTGATATAAATCAGCCGTTCCCATTGCTCGGAGGGGACTTCATCCATCCGCCCAAACACGGCAATTCCAGCATTATTAATCAAAATATCAACCGGAGTGTTAAGTGCCTGCACCTGTTTGTACAGCAGATCGCAGCCCTCTGCTGTAGATAAATCTGCCACCAGGCAAGCCAACACCTTTCCCGTCGAGATCTCCTGCCCAATGACGGCTCGCTGCTGCTCCAGCATCACTGCATCTAGATCCGTCAGAATTAGCCGACTCTCTGTCATGAGCAACTGTCGGGTGAGTTGCTGTCCGAAACCACCTGTTGCTCCCGTAATCAGTACAACGGCATCTTTTAACTGAGTCATGGTAGTTCCCTTAACGCCCAGGCGAGGAATCGCTCTGTATAGTATAGGGCAAGCTGATTGCTAACACCATTGAAGACAGCATCAAAGGCATGTTCCGCCCAGGGAATTTCTATCAAACCCGCTTGATTCCCTGCCGCTTGCAGTTTCTCATACAGCTGCCGTCCAAACTTGGCAAGAACGATGCGATCGCGCCCTGGGTAAACCAGCAGCGATGGGGGTAGGTTAGATGAAATATAGTTAATGGGTAATGCATCCTGATAGAGCTGTGGCACTCGTTCGGGGTTGCCCCCCAAAAAAGCTTCTAGGACGGCACGCACGTCGATCGGGTCTGGTACAGGGGGATTGTTGTAGCCTTCCGTCAGGTTCGTCGGACCGTAGTAGTTCACCACTGCTCGGATGGGTAGGGGGCTGCGTCCGTAGGCTACCAGAGAAGCTAGATGCGCGCCTGCCGATCGCCCCAACAGGGCAATGCGCTGGCGATCGATCTCTAGCGCGTCCGCCTGGGTTTGAATAAAGGATAGCGCCGTTTGCACATCTTCAAGCTGTGCCGGATAGCGAAACTGGGGGGCATGGCGGTAATCTAGAGCGACTACCGTATAGCCTTGGGCAGCCATATAACGGCTAAAGGTTTCATCGTTGGCAGGCGTGCCATTCTGCCAGGCTCCCCCATAAATTGTGACGATCGCTGGATGTAGTCCAACGCAGGAGGGACGATAAAGATTGAGAGTCAATGTCACTCCGTCCGCGATGGCAAACTCAATGCCCCGCTCAATCCGGCTTTCTGGCACCTTAATGCCTCGAAACGCATCTACCCAGATAAACGGATGGAGTCGTACTGCATCAGGAATGGGAGGAGCTGTCGTCAGCACTGCTTTGCCAAATTCAGCTTCCATGTCCGCAGCAATACGAGCATTGACGGCAGGGAACTGAATCAGAGGCAGCAAACTGAGCAGCAGACCCAGTAGACTACAACTCAGCGCAACTCCGTAGACCCAACTCGACTGGAGTCGCAATGCTACAAGCAGCAGGGCGATCGTATTCACCACTACCAACCAGGGACTCACCTCCGGCGCACCAATTCCTAGGGGTAGCAGGGAAAAGGTGGGAGCTGGAACGATCGTCCATAGACTGAGAAAGCAGCAGACAAGGCTCAAAATCCAGGGAATCACAAGGGAAGCTAGAAATGCCACCAGGAGGGCTAGCTTACGCTTTCCTGGCATAACAGATTGGGGTTTGTTTGTGGAATCGGATTGAGCCATTACTACCCAGAGCATTAAATAGTGAACAGACTAGACGGCTGCGTAAGCAACGTGTTTCTCGCGGGCATAAGTTTTGTACAATCGGTTGACGTTGTGTACTACGTAAATAGCTGCGAAGATCTGCCATCATCTCGGAAGAGTTTCTAGCGCGTTGTCGTCCGACAGCATTGGCTTTAACATCATGGTTAAGTAGCTCGCGTCTGTTTGAGTTCGGGGCTGTAAGCAGGCAAGAAAAACAGGCGGATGCGATCTTGATGTTTCTCTAGCCATTGGTGGACTGCCTTAGCTCGATGTACCGGATGACCATCGACAATCAAAAATACCTTGTGAGTGCACTGACGAATCAAGCGACGCAAAAAATCGAGCATCACAGCAGAATCAAAACGTTGTGTGAATAACTTGAAGCACAACTTACCCCGATTGGTGATAGTCGCGCATCAAACTGCAACCAAAGCGCTTACCTGTACTTGGCACAATCGGTGTAGTCCCAACTCGTCCGTAGGAACGTCCGGTTTGATCGTCGCCCCAAGATATTTGCTGCTGATAAAGGTTACGATGCTAAATGGTTGCGTCACCAGCTTCGGATCAAGGGCATCCAACCACGAATTAAACGACGAGTACAGCATGGCAAACAGCCCAAAGGCAGACCCTTTAAGTTCATTATGCTACGCTACAAGCAAGAACGTTCTTTCTCTTGGCTACAACGTAAATACAGACGGCTTGTCGTTCGATCTTGAACGTCTCCCAGCATGTTTTGATGCTTTCCTCCTTCTTGCCACATCTTATATCTGGTTTCCCAAATTAGTGGGATAGATTCATAGACTTTTTCAGAATATTCTAATACGTTCTGCTCCCACAAACCCACGCTTCCTTGAGGCACAATCATTTTTCGTAGGCTGAAACCAGGCGGGTTCGTTGGATTTTGCTAAAGTGACAGAAGAAAGATATGAGATCGTCTGATGGTTGTTTTCCATAGAAGTGCGTTAGTTGAAGCATGAGCCAACGTTTAGATTTGCCCAGGATCGTCATCCAGTGCCAGTAAGAAATTTATCAAATCGGTTTGTTGCGCGGGAGTGAAGCCAGCAGCTCGATCTACATAAAAGTGATGTCCAGTTCCGTCAAGATTATCGCGTTTTAAGGCTGGGTTAGCTTGGTTTGCTGCCACTACTCGATCGCGCAACTCGCGGTCTAGCAGAGCGCGTAAGCTACTCGCACTATCGGCAGATTGACCTACACTCAGAGTCCCTGCCAACCCTAAGCCACTGGGATCGGTGACTGTAAAACTGCCATCAGGTTTTACCTTCAGACTACCTGCTTTAATGGCAACACCGCCATCATGCAGATAAGGCGCACTCAGATATAACCCTCGTAAGGAAAGGGTTTTGTAGCCGCCATCTGGTAGGAAACCTTTAGGTAGAGTCGTTGGACTGTCGCTAATCCCCTCTGTTGGTACGTCTAATACTTCAGCATCTGTAGGTACAGGCACAGAATTATTCAGCGTGTAGAGCTTGGGTGGTACTAGTAAATTTTTCAAGGCAAGACGCGAGCGAGCACGAGCTGAGTTAGTACCTAATTCACTTAAAGGGTGAATTCTGTTGTCCGTGAAGAAAGGAGGGACGTGACAAGGGTTGTGTCGCAAAGACTGAAAAATGATAAGGTGGAAAAGCTGAAAACTGCCACCCGCCTTTCCCATGTCTACTCCCTCTGTGTTTAAGTGGCGACACTTTTTACCGGAAATCATCTTGCTTAATGTGCGTTGGTACTGCCGCTATGCCTTGAGTTACCGAGATTTAGAAGAGATGATGGCAGAACGAGGGATTGAGGTGGACCATTCCACAATCAACCGTTGGGTGTTGAAATATGCCCCCGAACTAGACAAACGCATTCGTCCGAATCTGCGACCTACTAACGATTCTTGGCGAGTAGATGAAACGTATATCAAGATCAAAGGGCAATGGAAGTATCTCTATCGTGCAGTGGATTCCCTTGGGAACACTCTAGACTTTCTGCTAAGCGCCAAACGCGATGCTGCTGCGGCAGAGCGGTTTTTGCGTAAAATGCTCAACGCGCCTCACACTCAGACTCCAAGAGTGATTAACGTGGATAAGAATGCCGCCTATCCGCCTGCGGTTGACGAGCTCAAAGCCGATGCACAACTGAGTGAAACTACTCAACTGCGGCAGGTGAAGTATTTGAACAACCAAGTGGAGCAAGATCATCGCTTCATCAAGCGATTGACAAAACCAGGATTGGGATTCGCTTCCTTTAATAGCGCCCGACGAACGTTACGGGGTATGGAGGCAATGAATATGATTCGTAAAGGACAAGTGCAAGGCGTTGCAAAAGGTGATGTGCGAGCACAGATAGAATTCGTGTCTCAAATTTTTGGATTGGTTGCTTAGTTGAGTCTGATCCATGTCGTTTCTTTGTTCTTCAATAGTTTTTGCGACGCAACCAAACTGCTTTTGAGCCTGTCTGGAAAACTCAACTTGATATGTCACAACTGATTAGAGTTTTAATCTTGCTTTAATCTCTTCCCAAGGTACGGTTCCTTGTTCCTTTGCCTCTGCCAAGATGGTTTGTGCATCCGCTACATCGATCCGGTCTTCTTCCTCTTCAATCAAACGCTCCAACAGATGTAGATCCTCAATCGAAACTAATGCAGCAACTTGCTCCCCATTTTGGTGCAGAATAATCGGTTTTCCAGTAGCAATCTGCTTGAGCAGATCGATCAGTTTGGAGTGAGCTGATGATATGTCAAGGTGAGTTACGTTGAGAATATCGTCATTCATATTTTGGTTTCTCTAGCTTGTTTAGGTGAGTGTACTACTGATATTTCAAGCGACCCTAAGCTTCTTTCATTATCTGGAAAAGAAAACACTATAGATAAGAAAGAAGTTTTAAGCCGAATCTGGTAACTCAGAAACAATACTCAGAAGAAAGAAAGTATCCTGGCATTTACCAGAAGCAGTGAAATCGATTGAATTGCTATTTTGCTTTAATTTCGCTTGAGCAGTATTAACTTGTGGCTCATCATCATTTACTAGCTTTGAATTAGGGTTTTCTGGCTCAGGAATGTATTCAATCAGCTCCCCTGGAGTAATTAAAGTTCTTTCATGACTTAGCTTATTTAAGGCTTTACACAAGTTATTTAACGTTTCCTCCGTTAATCTAGGCATACTCCTTTTGCGAAGGTTGGAAATCGCAGAAGGACTAATATCCATTTCCGCCGCCAGCTCTTTTGCTCGGATACCATACCTAGCCATTACCTCATTTAAGCGCCATCTAATCAAAATTTGAGCCATAGAACTCTCCGCTACGACTCTACTACAGGTTGAAGCCTTCATGATCTTTAAGTCTGAACCTCATTGAGTTAAGTCTAGCATAAATTATTTCATGTTTAACCTTGACAATTTAAGTCTGAGCTGCAATAATTTAAGTATAAGGCAAAGGGAAAAAGAGACAGCCCCCACCCTAAATGGAGAAAAAGAGTCTTTAGTTCGTAAAGATTTCTCAACAACAACGATTAGCAGAGCGCGGAACTGCCGAACCACCGCCCACCCCACACAAGATGTGGATGACCTGTGAAAAAGAGGAGCGATGCCTCGGTGAGACAGACCCTACCCATTGTGGTCAACGCTTGAAGCGCAGGGCAGATGAAGAAATCTCTGTTGTTTTAATTGACTAACTCTAAAAACTACAAAGCCTGAGCGCGCTCAACTTGGCAGGCGATCGCGCTCAGGCAATTGTTTCCTAATGACATAGGTAATCAGATGATAACCCACCCAAAATCAATTGCACAAGTCCAGACTCCTCAAATCTGGGACGAGCCAACAGCACTTGCCCAAGTTGGAGACGAAATTCGCGCTCCCTTCACGCCGTTGATGCAGGTAGTGGAAAGGGAAGTGTTAGCTGATGGACGAGTGCGGCTGCTGGTTAAACCCATATCTGCTTCATACTCCGAAGAATGGGTACTAGAGCCAGAAGTAATTGTAGAGCAGCAACAGTCAAAGTCAGCCCCATCGGAAAACATAGAATCACAACAGGGAGAGCGAAAAATTTCGGGGGAGATGAGGGACACAACGCGGTAAGATGACTCAATGCCTGATTCTGCTGAAAGAGTCAT
>NZ_RSCK01000078.1:0-31529 GCF_003991895.1 Chroococcidiopsis cubana SAG 39.79 | reverse complement strand
CCATGGTAACGTTGTGGGCGTTTTTATCTCAGGTCTTGGATACCGATAAAACTTGTCATAATGCCGTGAGTAAGATAATTAAGAGCGAGTTCCCCCTTGTCTCCCTTGTCTTCCTTGTCTCCCTTGTCTCCCTTGTCCCCCTTGTCCCCCTTGTCCCCCTTGTCCTTCCCTTACCTCTCGCGCCTTGCATTGGCAAATTTCCCACTAGCCCCTTACTATATAGAGTGCTTAGTCCAGGGATTTTGCTAAATAGCGTATGTCCAATGCTTGTGTAATCGGACTCGGAAAATCTGGTGTTGCTGCTGCCCGACTGTTGAAACGAGAGGGTTGGCAAGTGATACTGAGCGATCGCTCTGATTCTGCATCTTTGCGCCAACAACAGCAACAACTCGCAGCAGAGGGAATTCCAGTTCGTTTGGGTCATACCCCAAGTTTAGACAGCACGGATTCTCCCCAGTTAATTGTTGTCAGTCCCGGCGTACCTTGGGATGCAGACATCTTAAATCGTGCTAGAGAATTAGGGATCGAGACGATTGGTGAAATGGAACTGGCTTGGCGCTATCTCAACGCTGTTCCCTGGGTAGGAATCACTGGTACTAACGGCAAAACCACAACGACAGCTTTAGTTGCTGCAATCTTTCAAACCGCCGGACTCAACGCCCCTGCCTGTGGGAATATCGGTCATGCCGTCTGCGATGTAGCTTTGGAGTTCCAAAATAATAGTAGGGGCGCACAGCCGTACGCCCCTACCAAATATCCCGATTGGATAATTGCCGAAATCAGCAGCTATCAAATTGAATCTGCTCCCTCGGTTGCGCCGCGTATCGGTGTTTGGACGACATTTACACCCGATCACCTCAGCCGCCACAAAACTTTAGAGCGGTATTACGACATTAAAGCGCACCTAGTGCATCAATCCCAATTGCAAGTGATTAATGGCGATGATGCTTTCCTGAGCCAGGAGAAGCTAAATGATTGGCAGGATGCTTACTGGACAAGTGTAAAAGGTAAAGCTTTCCTCAATTGCAGTCCTGATTTAGGGACTTATATTGAAGATGATTGGGTTATCTTTGGGCAGGAGCAGATCGTGCAGGTGTCGGCGTTACGGATGGTAGGCGCGCACAACTTGCAAAATCTGCTGATGGCGGTAGCGGTGGCGCGATTAGCAGACATTGACAAAGAGGCGATCGCCACTGCAATAGCTACATTTCCAGGCGTTCCCCACCGCTTAGAACACATTTGCACTTGGCAAGGAATTGATTTTATCAACGATAGCAAGGCAACTAACTACGATGCGGCTCAAGTTGGGTTATCTTCTGTCACTAGCCCTGCAATTCTGATTGCTGGCGGCGAAGCAAAAATTGGTGATGACTTAGCATGGTTGCAAACAATTCAAGCTCAAGCCGCCGCCGTCTTACTCATTGGCGATGCTGCGCCAGCTTTTGCCTCACGTCTATCTCAAGTGGGTTACAACAATTACGAGATTGTGGAAACGATGGCGCGTGCCGTGTCTAGAGCCGCAGAATTAGCCCCACAATATCAGGCACGGGTTGTCTTGCTTTCTCCTGCCTGTGCCAGTTTCGATCGCTACCAAAATTTCGAGCAACGCGGCGACGATTTTCGGCAGTTAAGTATGCAGTTAGTGCAATAGAATTCGACCGAGCTAACTCAACTCCAAATACCAGCAGATTACGTTTCTATCTTATACTACGGTTCATTGATAGAAATTTAGTATTTTTGGACTTGCGCTCATACTTTAGATGTGACATACTGCTGAAGTTAGAGTAAATTACGCTATCCCGACCGAGTTTAAGATAATTGTATTGCGTAAGAGCATTGCTCTGATACTTGTTGCTACCCAAATAAACTGCTATGACCGTCTCCTTGCTGGTATCAAATCAGTCTACCGAGCTGAAATCTTCTCGGTTTGCGCGTCGTTCGCTTCTACCTTTAAGGCATGATGCTCTGTGGCAGATTAAGTCTGGTATGGTTCGCACCTTGACAGTATTAGCTGATGGGAACTACAGTACTTTGGGAATTTGGGGTGTAGGGGATGTAGTCGGCAGAGTATTTTGTAGCGCTCAGACCTATCAAATGGAATGTTTAACGCCAGTTGAAGTAAATCTGATTCCGAGGTCGAGATGGCACGAACTCAATGAGGCAATGATTTCGCATATTCAGCGATCGGGTGAGTTAATGGAAATCTTGCACTGTCGCAATGCTGAAGCCGCAGTTTTACAACTGTTTGCTTGGCTAGCTAATCGCTTTGGTCAACATGTATTGCAAGGTAAATTAATCGATCTGCGTTTGACTCATCAAGAAATTGCCGAATTAGTAGGATTAACTCGCGTCACGGTAACGCGAATACTAAGCGATTTAGAAAAACAAGGCTCGATTCAACGGCAAGAACGTCAATTTATTGTTATGAGCGATCGCTTACCTTTCTGGCACTACGAAATTTGAAATAGTCTAGTCATTTGTCATTCGTCATTTGCGAGCGATCGATTGTTGCCCACTGAGAACTGACAACTGACTGATGCTTGATTAACTCCGCTATGGCTGTAATGAGAGCAGTAGATTCTACTGGTTTAGTAATGTGCTGTTGAAATCCTGCTGCTAGCGATCGCGAACGGTCTTCTGGCTTCGCGTGAGCAGTCAGGGCGATCGCGGGGATTTGTCTATCTCCTTGTTGCTCGGTGGCTCGAATCCGTTGAATTAATTGATAGCCATCGGTTTCTGGCATGGCAATATCGCTAATTATGACATCGGGGCGATCGCGTTTTAAATAAGCGACTGCATCTGCTGCTGAAGAAACTGTCGTGACGGTTGCACCTGCTTGTTCGAGCGCAAATTTAATGAAGTCGCGGCTATCGTTGTTATCCTCAACAACTAACACGTTTACCCCATCCAGTAATGAATTTAACTTTGATGCATCATTTGCAGTCAAGTTAATGAGATTGGGAGTCGCTGTAGCAGGGGAAGTCGCGGTAGAAGGACTATTTGCTAGTGGTAGTCGTACTGTAAACGTTGTTCCCTTGCCTTCTCCCTCGCTGTGAGCTTCAATCGTGCCACCATGTAAAATCACCAGTTGTCGTACGATCGCCAGTCCTAACCCCAGTCCGCCAAAAGCGCGAGTAATAGAACTGTCTGCTTGACGAAAGCGATCGAAAATTTGCGGCAGAAATTCGGGACGAATGCCAATTCCTGTATCGATAATTTGGATTTGAGCGTAATTGGAATTCGGAATTCGGAATTCGGAATTCGGAATTAAATTCGTCCTCTGCTCCTCTGCTCCTAGTCTCCCTTCTCCTCTGCTCCTAGTCTCCCCCAGCTCTCTTCTCTCCCTCAGTTCCCTCAGTTCCCTCAGCTCTCTTTCCTCTGCTCCCTGCTCCCTACTCCCTTGAATTAGCCGTATCTCTATCTGCCCTTTTTCGGGAGTGAATTTAACTGCATTAGAGAGTAAATTCCAAATAATTTGTCGCAGTCGGGCTGGATCGGCGGCGATTGTTTGTGCTGCCGGATCGAGGTGCGTGCGTAGTTGTAGCGATTTCTCCTCAAGCTGGGGACGAATTGATTCTAATAGCAATTCAATCGTGGCGATCGCGTTTACAGGTTGAATCGATAGCTGCACTTTCCCGCGCATCAATCTAGACATATCGAGAATGTCATCGATCAGTTGTGCTTGAGATTTGGCATTCCGTTCGATGATCTTAAGTGCTTGACACAATTTGGCTTCATCAAACTTCCGCATCTGCATCAGTTGCGCCCAACCCAAAATTGAGTTCAAGGGCGATCGCAATTCGTGAGAAACAACAGCTAAAAATTCATCTTTCATTAAGTTAGCTGCTTCTGCTTGCTGCCGGGCGGCTTGAGCTTGAAATATTTCTAAATTCTTGGCAACCAATTGAGCTGCTTGACGTTGCACCTCTAAATTCTTTTTGAATAACTCGACAAATACTGCAACTTTAGATGTTAGGATAATTGGATCGATAGGTTTAAGTAAATAATCTACTGCACCTAGAGCATATCCTTTTGACTTCAGGTCATCGCTATCGCTAATTGCCGTGAGAAAAATAATTGGTGTATGGCGCGATCGCTCTCTTTGTCGAATTAGACTTGCTGTTTCAAATCCATCCATTTCTGGCATTTGCACGTCTAGCAGGATGACAGCAAAATCTTGCTCTAATAAACATTTCAGGGCTTGTTTACCGGAATAAGCTTTGACTAAATTCTGCCCTAAACTGTTAAGCGTTGCCTCCAGTGCTACAAGATCTTCGGGATAATCGTCTACTAATAAGACGTTAATTTTAGGTTCGGACTTCATGGCATGAGCGACAACTAATAGAGTAGCGAACGGTTTGTTTTTGCTTCAAATTGTATAGTTTAATGCATACTTCCTCTCTGTCTTACGATATATCAAGTGAATCGCAATACATCTATCGCTGGGTGAAAGTTTTATCTCTCTACGATTGGATTTCAGGCTGTGAGCTTAACACTGTAGCCACACCCTTAGTAGCGAGAATAATTGCTCTGTATCAATTGGTTTAGAAATGTAATCGGAGGCTCCGACTTCAAGGCACTTTTCGCGATCGCCTTGCATTGCCTTAGCTGTCAGCGCCACAATCGGCAGTGCTGCTAATCGATCGATCTGCCGTATAGCTCGGATCGTCTCATATCCATCCATTTCTGGCATCATAATATCCATTAATACAATGTCAATATCTGGATTGTTTTCAATCTGAAGAATGCCTTCTCGACCATTTTCTGCATATATAACTTGCATCTGTTGACGTTCTAGGATGCTGGTAAGTGCGAAAATATTTCGCATATCATCATCGACAATCAAGACTTTCTTGCTTGCCAGGACGGAATCGTTTTGCTGCAACTGCTCTAACATCAACCGCTTGGGTGCAGGCAGATCGGCTTGCGTTTGATGTAAAAATAACGTAGTTTCCTCCAGCAAGCGTTCAGGCGATCGCGCCTCTTTGAGAATCGAGCTACCTGATAGGCGTTGTAGTTCGATTTCTTCGTCGGGAGTGAGCTGCCTGGGAGTATAAACAATGATGGGTAGATTTCTGAATAATGGTTCTTGCTTGAGTCGATCGATCAATTCAAATCCGTTGGTGTCCGGCAAGGCTAGATTCAAGACTAAACAGTCAAAATGACCAGTTTGGAGAGCTTCGAGTGCAGCTGCACCTGTTTCTACTACCTGAATTGCAATATCGCTTTCCTCAATCAAGTCGAGCATACTACGACGCTGCAATTCGTCGCGCTCGACGATTAACAAGTTTTTCACGGAGCGATTGGCAAACTCTTGAATCTGAGACAGCGTATCTAATAATGCGGTGTTGCTAATTGGCTTTTGCAGGTAGGCGATCGCACCTTGTTTTAATCCTCGTTGCGGTGTTTCTTCAACCGAAATGATATGTACGGGAATGTGACGGGTATCGGGATTGTGTTTGAGGCGATCGAGTACCGTCCAGCCATCGACGATTGGCAAGCGAATATCGAGCGTGATCGCCGTTGGTTGAAATTGCTGTGCTAGTGCTAAACCGACATTACCCCGCGTGGCAACTAACACCTTAAAGCCTTGTTGACGGGCTGCATCCATTAATATTTTGACGAATTTGAGATCGTCTTCGATAATTAGCAGCGTGCGATCGCCTGGTTGAATAACCTCGCGATCGTCCTCAACCGCTCTTTCATCTAATAAATTCGAGATTTGGGATTCGACAAGGGACACGACTTCAGGCGGGGAAGCTGGGAGCGTCGGTAGACGGGGAGTTGGAGCTAACGATGGGGTTGCATGTTGCTCTACCGTCCGACTTACCATTTGCGGTAAGTAGAGCGTGAATGTACTACCCCGACCGAGTTCGCTCCTTAGTTGAATTTCACCACCCAACAAGCGCGTGATTTCGCGGCTAATTGACAAACCCAATCCCGTACCACCATAACGGCGAGAGGTCGTGCCATCTGCTTGCTGAAATGCTTCAAAAATAATTTGCTGTTTGTCAGGTGCAATGCCGATGCCTGTATCGGTGACTGAGAAAGCAATAACACCTACTTCTCCTGGTGGTGCTTCTCTAGCAGCACGGTTGAGAACTTCTTGTTCCGCACTCCAACCTGCAAGTGCTGGAGTGACATTTAAGCGTACGGAGCCAGCGTCAGTGAATTTGAAGGCATTGGAGAGCAAATTTTTTAAGACTTGCTGCAAGCGTTTGGCATCGGTATAAAGCGTACGGGGTAATCGCTCGTCAAACTGAATTTCAAATTTGAGTTGGCGATCGCCTGCAACTTGACGAAATGTCCGCTCTATGTTTTCCCGCAAATGAGTAAATCTAACTGGTTCGATATCCACAGACATTTTGCCCGACTCGATTTTGGCAAGGTCAAGAATATCGTTAATTAATGCCAATAAATCGTTGCCAGATGAGTGAATTGTGCGAGCGTATTCTACTTGTTTGTCGGTGAGATTTCGGTCTTGATTATCAGCTAATAATCTCGCCAAAATCAGCAAACTGTTGAGAGGAGTACGCAGTTCGTGCGACATATTCGCCAGGAACTCAGACTTATATTTAGAACTCAAGGCAAGTTGTGTGGCTTTTTCTTCTAGCGATCGTCGTGCTTGTTCGATTTCTTGATTTTTGCGTTCGACTTCGCGATTTTGTAATGCCAATAGTTCGGCTTTTTCTTGTAATTCGGCATTGGTTTGTTGCAATTGCTCTTGTTGCTTTTTGAGCAATTCTTCTGAAGCTGTCAGCGATTTCGCTTGTTGTTCCAATCGCTGGTTAGTACCCGTCAGTTCTTTTTGTTGAGATTGTAATTCTTCTGCTAAAGATTGAGATTGTTTCAATAGCTCTTCAGTCCGCATACTAGAGGCGATCGTGTTGAGGACGATCGCAATACTTTCAGTTAATTGATCGAAGAACGTGAGGTGAATTTCATTGAAATAATTGAAGGAAGCTAGCTCGATAACAGCGGTAACTTGCCCTTCAAATAATACGGGCAAAACCACCGCATTCATGGGTGCTGCTTCTCCTAAACCGGAACTAATTTTAATATAGTTCGACGGTACTTCAGTAATTAAAATGCGTTCTTTTTCCAACGCACATTGTCCTACCAATCCCTCACCCAAATAGAAGCGGTTAGCTAAGTGTTTGCGTTCCCGATAGGCATAGCTGCTAATTAATTTTAGGTAAGGCAGGTGGTTCTCGCCGCTTTCCATTAAGTAAAAAACACCGTGTTGGGCTGAAACCAGAGGCGCTAACTCTGACAAAATCAGCTTGGATACAGTTTCTAAATCGCGCTGTCCTTGCAACATCCGCGTGAATTTGGCAAGGTTGGTCTTCAGCCAGTCTTGCTCGGTATTTTTCTGGGTTGTTTCGCGCAAATTGGCGATCATTTGGTTGATATTATCTTTAAGGGCAGCAACTTCTCCTAAAGCTTCAACGGCGATCGATCGCGTTAAATCGCCTTTGGTTACAGCCGTTGCCACTTCGGCGATCGCTCTTACCTGCGTGGTTAAATTGGCTGCTAGCTCGTTCACGTTGTCGGTTAAATCGCGCCATGTCCCTGAAGCACCTGGGACTTTTGCTTGTCCGCCGAGTTTTCCTTCGATTCCGACTTCTCGCGCCACTGTCGTTACCTGTGCGGCAAATGTCGCCAGGGTATCGATCATTTCGTTAATTGTCTCGGCAAGCGTTTCAATTTCGCCCTTGGCATCTAGCATCAGCTTGCGCTTGAGATCGCCATTGGCTACCGAGGTAACAACCCTTGCAATACCTCGCACCTGTGCCGTGAGGTTGCTTGCCATTGAATTCACGTTATCGGTTAAATCTTTCCAAGTTCCCGCTACCCCCGTGACTTGTGCCTGTCCGCCTAATTTCCCTTCCGTGCCGACTTCCCGCGCTACCCGCGTCACTTCAGAAGCAAAGGAACTAAGTTGATCCACCATTGTATTGATGGTGTTTTTCAAATCTAAAATTTCGCCCTTTACGTCTACCGTAATTTTTTTAGATAAATTACCATTGGCGATCGCTGTGGCAACTTCTGCTATATTTCGTACCTGTGCTGTGAGGTTGCCTGCCATTAAATTGACATTATCGGTGAGATCTTTCCAAGTACCACCGACACCCCGCACGTATGCTTGTACTCCTAATTTTCCTTCCGTACCGACTTCCCGCGCTACCCGCGTTACTTCTGAGGCAAACGAGTTGAGCTGATCCACCATTGTATTGATGGTGTTTTTCAACTCTAGAATTTCACCCTTTACATCTACCGTAATTTTTTTGGATAAGTCGCCATTCGCTACGGCTGTAGTGACTTCCGCAATATTTCGTACCTGTGCCGTTAAGCTACCTGCCATAAAGTTGACACTATCAGTGAGATCCTTCCAAGTTCCCGCTACCCCCTTAACTTCCGCCTGTACGCCTAACTTGCCTTCAGAACCCACCTCCCGCGCCACCCGCGTCACTTCCGAGGCAAACGAGTTGAGCTGATCCACCATTGTATTGATGGTGTTTTTCAACTCTAGAATTTCACCCTTTACATCTACCGTAATTTTTTTGGATAAGTCGCCATTCGCTACGGCTGTAGTGACTTCCGCAATGTTGCGTACCTGTGCTGTCAGGTTACCTGCCATTGAGTTAACGCTATCGGTTAAATCTTTCCAAGTGCCTGCCACACCGCGCACGTCTGCTTGCACGCCCAATTTTCCCTCGGTTCCCACATCCCGCGCCACCCGCGTCACTTCTGAGGCAAACGAGTTCAGTTGACCGACCATCTTATTTACAATTTGCGCTGTTTGCAAAAACTCGCCCTGTAAAGGGTTTCCGGCAATGTCTGTAGCGATCGCTTGTGACAAATCGCCATTAGCCACTGCCCGAATCACGCGAGTTGTTTCTGCCATCGGCTGCACCAAGTCAGTAATCAAGGTATTGACTGAATTGACACATGCTTGCCAAGATCCTTTTGCCCCGTTATTCGATACTCGCTCGTAAATTTTGCCCTCTTTGCCAACCACCGTGCTAATTCGCGCTAGCTCGGTTGTCATCTGCTCGTTTGTCTCAATAATGTCGTTGAGGGTATCCGCAATCTTGCCAGCAATGCCTGTTTGTTCGCTAGAGATCCGAACGGAAAAATTACCCTTCTTAACTTCTAGTAATGTTTGCAGGAGTTGCTTGAGGTCGAGAGCATCGCTATCAGGGTTAGCTGTGGCAGTCGTCATAGTGACTCAATACTGAAATGGAGACGTGTGAGGAATCTGTTGTAGCGTGAGAGAAAAAATTTCCTTCAAGCAACACCTAAGTATTGACTGGGTGTTGACAGATTTTCGTCTTCCATCGTAAGGATAAAACTAATACAACCGCGATCCGCCTTAAGGTAGAAAGTGAGGCGCGATAAGCAAAAGCGCTATATTGAATTACGAATTACAAATTACGAATTACGAATTGATAACTGTCAAGGATGTATTTGGCTCAAAATGTAGCGCAAGCGATCGTAGTCGTCTTTGAGGAGGGTGCTGAGGGTGCGTCCGGCTTGGACTAACCATTGTCTATCAGCTTTCCGCAACTGATATACCTCTCGAATCGCGGCAGCGGTTAAAGCTTCTACAGGCGCACCTTGAACTTGTAATAGAGTGCGTAGAAAATCCAGGCGATCGCTAAATAAAATGACATCTTCTGGCTGACAGCAATAGACCGCTTGGTGAATTTGCGGCGGACGAGGCGGAAGGTATTGATAAACTTGGCGTTGAGCGCGTTTTGAGGCTTTAGCTGGCTCAAAACCGATAATGGCAGCGCGAAATTCAGTTTTGAGCATGGCGAAAATTTGCGGCTGCTGTTCGAGCAACTCCATGAGAGATAATCCTAAAGCCCTTGCCCGATGGATTGAGTCGATCGGCATGGTAGTAGCGTAATAAACTCCCCCATAAACTTGATTTCCCGATTCATCATCCGCAGACTTTACCCAACTACCAAAAGGTGGCATCACTGGAAAGCTCAAATCTTCTGGTTCCAAGCATTGAGCTAAAAATTCCGTTGTCGAAGTTTCGATCACTTCGGCTATGTAGCTGGGGTGGCGATCGCCTGTTGTAAATTGTGGTAGGGGAAGGCGCATATTTCAAGGCAGAAGGGTAAAGGTTGAAACGTTAATTAAACTTTATCCTTCATACTCTATCCTGCGGTAATTGGTAATTAGTAATTGGTAATTGGTAGTTGGTAGGTATTCTCCCCCTCAGCTTCCTCAACTTCCTCAGCTCTCTTCTCCCCCCTGCTCCCTGCTCCCTGCTAACTTTTAGCTAGGCAACATTGCTGCCGAGCAAACGCTCAAATTCACTCTTGATAATCATGTAACACTCGCAGGAAGAAGCTTCTAGCCCTTCACGGTCGAGAATAGTCATTTTACCCCGAACGTAGCGGATCAGCCCTGCTTTCTGAAGAACGCTGGCTGACAAACTGACAGTAGGGCGGCGCACGCCCAGCATTTGCGAGAGAAACTCTTGGGTGAGCGGAAACTCATCTGAACCCACTCGGTCTTGAGTCATGAGTAACCAGCGGCAAAATCGCTCCTCGACTGAGTGTATGCGATTGCAGGCAGCTATTTGGGAAATCAGGTTAAACAGCGCTTGCGTATACCGTTGCAGCAGATCGTGAAGTGCACTACCTGGGATAACTTTATCTTTAAACACATCTACTCTCATCCTCCAAGCTTCGCCAGGAATTTGTGCCAAAGCCTGCCCAGGAATCTTATTAGATCCCAGAAATACGGGAAGACCTACCATTCCCTCATTGCCAACCGTTCCCACTTCAACTGCTGTACCGTCTTCCATCAGCGTCAGCAAAGAGACTACACCACTCTTAGGGAAGTAGACATACTGAATAGATTCGTTAGGTGCGTAGAGAACTTGCTTAAAAGTCAGGGGGACTAACTCCATGTTAGCTACGAGGCGTTCGTATTCCTCTCTAGGCAAGCTCGCTAAGAGCTGATTTTCAACAGCATGATGGGGGTTATTGGATACCAAAATCAAAAACCTCTTTGAGCTAGTCTTATCTAAATCGATAACTGACAGCATCAATCGAGGACTTCTCACCCAAGATTTATTTAATTATAAATATTGTAAATAACGTATGTATCTTAGCTAACATATAGAATAGGAAGTGTATTAGTTAGCTGACATAAACGTTTAACTCCCTTGTTTGCAGTAGGCAACGATCGCCCTGGCTTGCCAGGGCGATCGTAGAAGCATCATAGAAAAAGCGTGAATAGCAAACACGAACATAAAATCTTTTCCCACTTTCCCAATGTTGCGTTTAACGTTGTGGCGATCGCCGCTTCTAAAGGTGGGTTAAATGCAATTAGTCAAATTTTATCCACCTTACCGTCAGATTTTCCCGCAGCAATTGCGATCGTACAGCACTTGTCTCCTAACTGCCCCAGCTACCTGGCTGAGATTCTCAAATACCGCACTAGACTGCGGGTGAAAAACGCAGAGACAGGAGAATTGCTGCGCCCAGGAACGGTTTATGTTGCCGTGCCTGATAAGCATTTGGTCGTTAATCCTAGCGGTAAGTTGTCGCTATCGGATGCAGCGAGAGTTAACTTTGTTCGTCCCTCAGCTAACGTGCTGTTTCGATCGGTTGCTACAAGTTATCAGAGACGGGCAATCGCTGTAATTCTGAGTGGTAAAGATACTGATGGCTTACTGGGAGTGCTAGCAATTAAGAAACACGGTGGCATAGCGATCGCCCAAAATGAAGCGACTTGCGAGTGTTTCGAGATGCCCAAGGCTGCCATTAATACTGGGAAAGTAGATTTCGTGCTTCCCCCAAATGCGATCGCCTCTACCCTATACGACCTGGTAATGTCACCAAAAGCAGCATAATGGTCGATCGTTGTTAGTTGTTGACCGATAGTCGATTGCAACTAACAACCAACAACTAACAACTTACTTGCCTTTTTTCCGAGTCACTTCGACTGCTTCTAGTTCGGATTGATTGAAAGTAATCAGTTTATCCCAGTTACCACCTTCAAACAACACAGCAACTTTACCATCAGTAATTCTCTGCACTAGCCCTTGATAACCGTAGTAAGTATCGTTAGGATTCTTAACGCGCACAGTTGCTCCTGGTAGAATCATAGCTTTTCCTCTTTGTTAACACTGATAATTTAAATTTTCGCTTATAAGTGTAGTGATGTCAGTTATCAGTTGTCAGTTATCAGCGAACAGGGTGTGGGGTGTGAGATGTATGGAATTGGTAGTTGTTAGTTGCTCCCAAGTCCCCCAAGTCTTCCCGATTTCCCCTGCACACCTACTTCCTTGTCCCCCTTCGCCCCCTAATCCCCACTCCCTTCGGTCGTGGGGAAGAGCGAGTTCCCCCTTGTCCCCCTTGTCCCCCTTGTCCCCCTTGTCCCCCTTGTCCTTTCTTACCCTAGCCCCTAACTCCTCGCTCCTCGCCCCTTTCTCTTTGGGCGATGGTTGGCGACGGATTGCACGATACCGATCGCGATCCAATTAGTCAGCAGTGCCGAGCGCCCGTAACTCATCCAAGGTAAGGGAATTCCCGTGACTGGTGCAAGCCCAATCGTCATGCTGATATTGACGATGACTTGGAACACTATCATCGAAAATACGCCGATGACAAGGAGGGAACCAAAATCATCTTTGGCACTTTGGGCAATCAATACCAATCGCAAGCAAATCAACCAAAAGATAAATAATAAAACAAGGCAACCAATAAAGCCCCATTCTTCGCCTACTGCCGAAAAGATAAAGTCCGTATGCTGTTCGGGAATGAAATTGAGTTGGGTTTGCGTGCCTTGGTAAAGTCCTTGTCCCCATAATTGCCCGGAACCAATGGCAATTCGCGATTGTATTAAATGATAACCGCCGCCAAGAGGATCTTTCTCTGGGTCGAGAAATAAAATGATGCGGTCTTTTTGATAGTCTTTGAGCAATCCCCAGAGAATGTGTCCTAATTCTCCTGCCAGAAAGTTAATTCCAATCGCTCCAACTGCCGACAACCACCGCCAAGGCATAGTCGCCAGGGCGATCGCTCCCATTGCTACAGCCCAGATGCACCAAGCTGGTAAAGAGACGTTAAATAGGATAACTGCCACGATCGGAGAAATTAATAGGATCAACCAGCCAGGATTGACATTACCCCAATAGAGCATTCCGAGAGTAATTGCCCCAAAAACCAAAGATGTCCCCAAATCTGGCTGTGCGAATACTAAAACCCAAGGCACGGCGCTAACTAACAAAGCGCGCAGCACGCCAGGAATTTTTCCCGCACTACGGGATTGTAATAATGCTGCTAGGGTGATAATCATCCCAACTTTGGCAAATTCTGAGGGTTGGAGATTAAACCCAGCAACACTAATCCAGCGTTGAGCGCCTTTGGCACTGATTCCAGCTAGCATGACCGCAATCAGAGATACATTCGTGACGGCATAAGTCAACCAGTGCCAGCGCAAGAGAAAATCGTAGCGGCAAAGCGATAGAAAGAAAGCCAATGCCAATCCTATACCACCAAACAGCCAATGCTGCCACCAATCGGTAATTCCTTGATTTAACTCTGCACTGCGAATGGAAATACCACCAAATATTGTGATGCCTACAGTCAGCGCCAACAGCCACCAGTCCACCTGCTGCCAAGGGGCAAGCAGTAATTTCCAAGGAACAGAAAATATGAATCTTTTTAACAGCATGGACGAGGATTGGAGATAGGGACAAATTACGACTAATTCATGGTTCCCTTTTCATAGTCTAAATTTAGCTTTTTTTCCTCACTCCTCACTCCTCGTCCCTCACTCCTAAGTTAATGCTGCTACCGAGACTTTACCCGCGATCGCCATTGCTACTGCCATTAAAGCTTTAGCAGAGGCAGACTCAGGTTCAGCAACAACAATGGGAATACCGCGATCGCCTCCTTGACGCAGGGAAATTTCTAACGGAATGCAGCCTAACAAGGGTACGCCTAGTTCTTTAGCTGTTTTTTCCCCGCCACCAGAACCAAAAATATCGTAGTGTTTATCTGGCGCGTCGGGGGGAATAAAATAGCTCATATTTTCCACGATTCCTAATACTGGAACTTGCATCTGTTGGAACATCCGCAAGCCTTTGCGAGAATCTAACAATGCTACATTTTGGGGTGTCGTGACAATCACTGCACCCGCCATCGGTACGGCTTGCGTTAATGTGAGTTGAGCATCTCCGGTTCCCGGTGGCATGTCTACGATGAGATAATCTAATTCTCCCCACTGGACTTGATAGAGAAATTGGCGAATAATCCCATTGAGCATAGGTCCCCGCCAAATTACAGGCTGATCTTTGTCAATGAGAAAACCCATCGAGACTAACTTCACACCATGATTGAAAACTGGATCGAGAACGTCCCCTTTCTCGCCTTGGCGGACTGCAACCTGTGCTTGTTCTAGTCCCAGCATAGTAGGCGCGTTAGGACCGTAAATGTCTGCATCCAACAATCCTACTTTTGCCCCCGATTGTGCTAAGGCAACGGCAACATTGACTGCAACGGTGCTTTTACCTACACCACCTTTACCGCTAGAAATTGCCAAAATATTTTTCACTCCAGCAATTCCCGTGCGATCGGGTAAACCTTTCTGTTGCGGCGTTTCTGCTGTTACGTCTACCGCAACTTCGGTAACTCCTGGTAGCTGCTTGACAGCTTTCTGGCAGTCTTCAACAATAAATTCTCGTAACGGGCAAGCTGGAGTTGTCAAAACCAAAGTGAAGCTGACTTTGCCATTGTCAATTTTGACATTGCGGATCATGTTCAGTTCTACTAGGCTTTTGCGGAGTTCTGGATCTTGCACGGGGCGCAAAACTTCTAATACGGAGCTGGTACTAAGGGTATCGAGCATGACATTCTTCACTCTCTAAGGCTGCTTTGCTAT
Organism: Chroococcidiopsis cubana SAG 39.79; assembly: GCF_003991895.1. Classification (NCBI taxonomy): domain Bacteria; kingdom Bacillati; phylum Cyanobacteriota; class Cyanophyceae; order Chroococcidiopsidales; family Chroococcidiopsidaceae; genus Chroococcidiopsis; species Chroococcidiopsis cubana. The sequence continues at coordinate 16,613 of NZ_RSCK01000078.1, read as the reverse complement.
CTATTTGCATCTTAGCGGTCAGCGTAGAGTGAAAGTCGATCCATCCCAAAGGCTTTGTCAATGGTGTGAATGGTGAAATGGTTATGAGTCAGTCGGACTTATCGCCGATTACAACCAGCCGCGCAACCAATAAATGACAATTCCGATGTATTCTTTGAGAGTTTGAGTGAATAAAAATAAACTGCTGGCATCTGGTAACAAACTCAGTAATTTAGCTTCGGGCGAACTCGCTAGCTCTTGAAACTCTTGAGTAGACACTTGAAAATCAGTGGGAGCGGGAATAGCAGCTATTCCTAAACGTTTGAATATTGACAGCGATCGCGGCATATGCATTGCTGAAGTGACCAATAAAATCTGGCGAATACCTCGCTGTGTCAGAATTTGACGCACGTTAACTGCATTTTCGTAAGTATTGCGAGAGTTGGGTTCCTGAACTATTGCCGATTCTGGCACGCCCATGTTCTTCAGTAACGCTGCCATATCTGTTGCTTCAGCAGAATCATTCCCGTACCACTCAATTCGTCCACCACTGAGAATTATTACAGGTGCTTTACTCTGTTGATAGAGATAAGCAGCATAGAGGAGGCGATCGCCGCCTTCAGTCACTTCTACAGTCGGGCGTGGTGGTGTTGACGTTCTGGTGACACCACCCAAAACCACGATCGCATCGGCAGTTGGTACAGTATTGAGTGGCAAATGCTGCCACTCTAGCGATCGCGCGAAAGAACGAGCAGCCCAGCTATTACCCCCTACCAATAAAATTATCAGAGCAAGAGCAATTGCGATCGCCGCCCCGCGCGTTTTTTTACCCCACAACAACAGCACTAACCCCACCACCAAAAGCACGCAGGCTATTCCCAACGGGTAGAGAAATAGTGGTAGCAATTTCGACAGGAAGAGGAACATTTGGGTGGTAATTGGTAATTGGTAATTGGTAGTTGGTCATTCTTAACTTACGACTTGGGACTTACGACTTCAATTGAGTTTCTACAGGCTGTGTCGTGTCAATTGTGGTGACGTAGGGCTTTTCGGTGTCGGCAAAAGGCTCGGCGGTGGCTTGTTGAGACTCTAGTAAGTCAACGGTAGCATCGGCAATGTCTCCGGTGCGCTGTTGCAACCGTTGGCGCAAGACTTCTACTGGTGCGGTACAGTGGAGGATTTGTAGGGGAATTTGACGGGATTCTGCTTGGGCGATCGCCTCTTGACGTAAAGCGGTGCGATCGTATTTGGCATCTAAAATGACTGTAAAACCCTCACTTGCTAGCAGCAGTCCTAAATCTAACAGCCTTTGATAGGTTTTTTGATGCCATTCAGTAGTATAAATTTCATCTCCCCCGCGTTGTTCCAGGGGAATTCCGGCTAAATGCTTGCGAACTGCATCGGAACGGACGTGAATTGCTCCCATTTGTCGCGCTAGTTGCTTCGCTACCGTACTCTTACCCGCACCCGATAGCCCAGACATGAGAATTAACTTGCCTTGACGAGGTTTGGTATATTCCCAGGCTTGGCGATAGTAGTTTGCTGCTGTTTTTGCGGACTCTTCCTTTACAGCTGCGGGTACACCTGGATCGTCCAGCAAAAATGAATTGACTTTTGCCCGCACGTATGCCTGACGGCTGAGATATAAAGGATAAACTTGCAATCCTTCCCAGTCGCCTGTTTGCTCTAAATATGTATTTAAAAAGATATTGCCTAAGTCCTTGCGCCCCCGTGCCTCAAAATCCATCACGGCAAACGCCACGTCATACATTACGTCTACAAATCGAAATGGTTCGTTAAATTCAATGCAATCAAATAATAAAATTTTGTCATGCCATAGACAAATATTTTGCATGTATAAATCGCCGTGACATTCACGAATAAAATCACCTACCATGCGTTGTTTAAACAGTGGCGCTTTCTCGGCAAAAAACTTATCTGTATACGCTTTTGTTTCGTCAAACTGGTTTTGTGTCTGTGCTTTGCCAATATATTTTTCTGATTGCTCGTAGTTCTCATCAAAAGCTTGGCGAACTTGAGCTACTTCCCCAAAGTTACGAATATAGTCGTTGATTGCAGCTTTTTTATGGTATTCTGCTACAACTCGTCCTAAGTTAGTCATTAGTTTTTCGTCAACTTTTCCCTGAGAAAACATGTTAATTAACAACATATCTTGGGGAAATTGACGCATTTTTAATACGTATTCTACAGGCTCTCCCGTACCTCCTAGTTGGTACTGCTGTTCAGTTTTAGTAATTGGTAATACTTCCAAATAAAGTTCGGCTGCACCTCTTTGATTTAAGCGTAATTCTTCTTGACAAAAGTGCTTTCTTGCTTCCAGCGTTGAATAGTTTAAAAAACCAAAGTTCATCGGCTTTTTCACTTTATAAGCATACTCTCCAGTTAATAACACGTAAGAAATATGCGTCTGAATCAGTTGAATTGGTTCTTGCACTGGATGAGGGTAAAACCCAGGCTGCATCATTTGTTGAATCGAAGCGGGAATTGAAGCTGCTGTCATTTCTTTCCTCTGTGTTTTCTAATATTCCCCTCGATCTTGCGGGGGGTTAGGGGGATCTCTTCTGCAAATAAAAAACCAGGAGTTTCCCCCTGGTATTATCGGCAATTCTACTCAAGTTGTCAGCTATTATTCTGCTTCTGCATCAGATTCTGATGCTGATTCCGTTCCTGCCTCTGCTTCCAACTCTTCTACCGCAGCTGCGGTTGTCTTCTGCGGTGATAAAACAGTCACAACTGCTTGTTCTGTGTCACCTAAAACTGTTACCCCTGACGGTAAAACTAGTTCGCGAACGTACAAGCTATCACCTACGTGTAGGTTAGAGATATTAATCTCAATCGCCTCTGGAATACTATCGGGATTGCAACGAATCTGCAAGCTTGTTGCCAGTGTATCGACAATTCCGCTTTCTTGCTTTACGCCTACTGCATCGCCAACAAAATGTAGAGGTACTTCTACATCCACAGAATCTTGCGCTGCAACGGCAAAGAAGCTGATGTGGTAGATATTTCCCTTATAGGGATGAGATTGTACTTCCCGTACCAGAGTTTTACCACGCCAAGGAAGATCGGTGATGTTTAGATCGATGATGGTGTTGTTGACAGAAGCCTTTTTCAGCATTGTTTCTGCTGTTTTAGCATTCATGACTAGAGAAATTGCTTCTGTACCTTTATGTCCGTAAAGGTTTGCTGGAATCATGCCACCGCGACGTAAAGCATTAGGTTGACTTCCCTCTGGGCGTTTTTGACACTCAACTGTAAGTTCCATCTTTGTTGTTAATTGTTAGTTGTTGGTTGCTAATGTAGGGGCGTACATCTGTACGTCCCTACAACTGACGATTCGTTACTTAGCTAGCTGAGACGGGCGTGCCGTCAGCGTGCAATAAAGCACGTTTAGGTCCGTGGATTGGGTCTTCCACGATGATAGTTTGGTCGCGGCTAGCGCCGAGAGAGACGATCGCGATCGGTACTTCCATTAACTCTGCCAGAAATTTCAGGTAATCGAGCGCTTGTCTGGGTAGATCGTCTAACGTGCGACAATCAGCTGTCGATCGCTGCCATCCTGGTAAAGTTTTATAAATCGGGCGGACTTTGGCAAATTGGCGGGCGTTGCGAGGGAAGTGTTCGTAGCGATCGCCATCTATTTCGTAGGCGACACAAACTTTGATTTCTTCGAGCGTGTCGAGGACATCTAACTTCGTAATTGCCAAGCAGTCTATGCCGTTCACTCGCACGGCATAGCGACCGATGGTGGCATCAAACCAACCGCAGCGCCGTTGCCTTCCGGTAGTCGTACCAAATTCTGCCCCGCGATCGCACAATAGTTCCCCTAGTTGTCCGTCTAATTCTGTGGGGAATGGACCTTCTCCTACCCGCGTCGTGTAAGCCTTTGCTACGCCAATCACGCGGTCGATTGCCGTGGGACCTACCCCTGTCCCAACGCAAGCCCCTCCCGCGACGGGGTTAGAGGAGGTGACGTAGGGATAAGTGCCGTGGTCGAGATCCAGCAGCGTACCTTGAGCGCCTTCAAATAATATATTTCGCCGCCGTTGAATCGCGTCGTAAATTTTCAGCGAGGTATCGACTACGTGGGAGCGCAAGCGTTCTGCGTAACCCAAATATTCGTCAATGACGGCTTCTGGATCTAAAGGTGGTAGATTGTAAAGCTTTTCGAGAATGACATTTTTATATTCGATCGCCCACTGTAACTGTTCTCGCAGTCCTACCGAATCCATTAAATCGAGAACTCGAATTCCCGTCCGTTCTGATTTATCGGCATAGGTGGGTCCAATTCCTCGCCCTGTCGTGCCAATTTTATAATTACCCCGTCTCTCTTCTGCCGCGCGATCGATCAGCCGATGATAAGGCATGGTGACATGAGCGGTTTCAGAGATAAACAAGTTATCTGTAGAAATATCTAAACTTTCTAGCCGATCGAGTTCCTCAATCAAAACTTTTGGGTCGATGACCGTACCGCAGCCAATAATGCATTCTGTTTTAGGATACAGAATTCCAGAGGGAATCAGATGCAGCTTGAAAGTCTGATCTTGGACGACAATCGTGTGTCCGGCGTTGACTCCCCCTTGGTAACGAACCACAATGTCAGCGGAGCGACTGAGTAAATCCGTGACCTTTCCTTTTCCTTCATCGCCCCACTGGGCTCCTATAACAATGACGTTAGCCAAGGGTATTTCTGAATGTTAGAGTTGACACAATCCACAACTATAGTCGCAGATTGTATCTGGTGTCAAGATCTAAAGAAGTGACTAGTAACTGGTGGCTGGTGACTAGATTTTTCAAGCCACTAGTCACTGCTCACTGATAACTGTTCACTGTAGGATTATTAACTCCTAGTTGACGCTCGGGAGAAACGATCGCACCTGTTACTCTTTGTAACCTCGCTCCCAAGGAGAGCAGTTTGACTTCTAGTTTCTCGTAACCGCGATCGAGATGGTGCAGTCCTTGAATTGTTGTCTTACCTTTTGCTGCTAGTCCTGCTAGTACCAAAGCGGCTGAAGCGCGTAGATCGCTAGCGACGACTGGCGCACCAGATAGTAGGGGTACTCCCCGCACGACAGCAATATTGCCCTCAACGCGAATATCTGCCCCCATGCGATTGAGTTCGGCGACGTGGCGCAGGCGGTTTTCAAATACAGTTTCGGTAATGACGCTATCGCCCTCGCTCAAACTCAGCAAAGCCATGAACTGCGCTTGCATGTCTGTGGGAAAACCAGGGTAAGGCAGAGTTTTAATATCCGTTCCCCGTAATCCTTCACCAGGGACAATACGAAGGCAGTCAGGTGCATCGGCAACAATCTGCACTCCAATTTCTTGCAATTTGGCGATCGCCGGGGTGAGATGGTCGGGAATGACTGGCGCTAATGAGATCTCGGAGTTGGTGATGGCTCCCGCTACTAAAAAAGTTGCGGCTTCCACGCGATCGGGAATAATTGCATAATCTGTTGAGTGCAAGCGGGGAACGCCCGAGATCGTAATTGCTGTAGTTCCAGCTCCCCGAATGCGCGCTCCCATAGAGTTACAGAAATTAGCTAGATCGACAACTTCTGGTTCTTGAGCAGCGTTTTCAATGACTGTTTCTCCTTCAGCTAATGTCGCCGCCATCATCAAGGTTTCTGTTGCACCGACGCTGGGATAGTCTAAATAGATTTTGGCTCCTTTCAATCTCCGGCTACTGCCAGCGACGTAGGCATTGACCATACCATGCTCGATCTGGACATCTGCCCCCATTGCCTGTAAGCCCCGGACGTGCAAATCAACTGGTCTAGCTCCAATCGTACATCCACCAGGTAAGGGGACTTGAGCATATCCCTGGCGAGCTAGTAACGGACCAATGGTAAAGAAACTTGCCCGTAGTTGACTGACAATTTCGTATGGAGCTTGAGATGTGCTGAGATCGCTAGCATCAATATCTAATACATCACCGTGTTGAGAGATTTTTACTCCCAGCGATGATAGCAACTGACCCATGCGCGCCACATCCACGAGTGATGGTACGTTACGGATACGACAGTCTTGAGGACAGAGCAAAGCACCAGCGATGATAACAAGGGCAGAATTCTTTGCTCCGCTGATTTTGACCTGACCTGCCAAAGGATGCCCGCCCCAAATTTCCAGTACGGCTGGATCGACTTCTGGTGAAGGCTGCGGTCTAATTGAGTTATGGGTAGTAGTAATGGCTCTGTCCTCCGAATCTAGTTAATCCGTACCCGAGTTGGCAAAAATTTGGTTTAGATTTTACATTGAGATGGTAAAAGTTTAAACTGTGAATTTTCTTATCTCTGCTACAAATATCTGGATCTATCTCGGTATTTCTACAGTTGCTGCCCTCTAAAGTTTTTGCTTTAGTCAAAAAATTTTAGATTTGGTCATTAGTTACTTATGAGTGGCTGGTGGCTAGTGGCTAGTGGCTAGTGGTTTGACTCTTTTCTAGCCACTAGTCGCTGATAACTGACAATTGAAAAACCTTGACAAACACAGATATTTAAGTGATGATGAGAAATTGCGCCCACCGAGGGCGAAGGCAAGCGGAACTGGCGGAATTGGCAGACGCGCATGATTCAGGTTCATGTGCCGAAAGGCTTCCGGGTTCAAGTCCCGGGTTCCGCATCAATTTGGAGTTTTGGTTACTAGCAACGAGCTATTAGCTTTATATGTTTAGCCTTATATGTCCTGTGAATCTAGTTGGCAGTTAATTACTACCACGATAGTTCCGAATCGTCAATAGTAGATTTTATATATGATCGCGAGTTTGCAAAATCCTCTGGTCAAGCAGATGCGAAAGCTGCACTCTGCCAAACAGCGATCGCAACAGGGTGTTTTTCTCTTGGAAGGAACGCATTTGTTAGAGGAGGCTTATGCAGCGAAGTATCCCTTGGAATGCGTCTGTTGTACTTCCCAATGGCAGGAAAACCATCAACAGCTTTGGCAGCAGATTAGTCAATCGGGAGCGCGGATAGAAATTGTCACTCCAGAGGTTTTGCAGGCGATCGCAACTACGATCAATCCCGATGGAGTTGTAGCGACAGCAACTAGACAGCAAGGGCGAGAAGTACCCCATACAGGCATTAGTTTAGCTTTAGAGACGCTGCAAGATCCTGGGAATTTGGGAACGATAATTCGCACGGCGGCGGCGGCTGGTGCATCGGGGCTGTGGTTGAGTAGGGATAGTGTAGATTTAGACAATCCCAAGGTGTTACGAGCTTCCGCTGGGCAGTGGTTTCGATTGCCGATGGTCGTGAGTCAAGATCTGCGGCAAACTGTACTCCAGTGTCAGGCGGCGGGAATGCAAGCGATCGCGACTTTACCTACTGCGAAGATGACATATTGGGAAGTAGACTGGCAGCGTCCGAGTGTCATTCTTTTGGGAAATGAGGGAGCGGGATTATCAGCAGATCTAACGGCAATGACAGATCTACAGGTGCAAATTCCCCTCTGTGCAGGGGTAGAGTCGTTGAATGTGGGAATCGCAGCAGCGTTGCTGTTATACGAAGCACAACGACAGCGATCGCAGCAACAGGTAGAGTCTATTTAACAAAACAATTGCAGCCAGTACCAAGCGGATCGGCACGGACGATGACTTCTGTACCGTTAGCTAGTCTGGCAATAAAAGTTACCTGACCGAAATCGTTGATTCCATCTGTAGATAGAGCAACACTTTGTACCATATAACCAAATAAAGAATCACCAGTAGCAATAACTTTATGTTTGACAGGATCGGAACCAATAAAAATTCCTTCGCCACCTGTATCTAGTTGCGCAAAAAATGCAACCGTACCGCGATCGTTAATTGTAGGGGGTACAGCGGCAGAATTATAATTGTTCCCACTGCTAAAGCTGCTGTAGGCTCCGTTAGTATCGGCAACAGTAGTTATTTTAGTGCCGTTACTCTTCAAGATTGCTGCCTTAGCAGGATTAAACTCAGCCGTGTATTCGCTTGTCGGTTTGATTTCCAAAGCAACATATGCAACCGTTCCTCGGTTATTGAGCGAGGGAGAGAAAGCGCCATTCTTAGGAGCCATGACATACAAAGGATAAGTAGTACTGGATAAAGTTGTAGTTTTCGTCCCTTTGTTGGCAAAAATTTCAAAGGCTCTACCACTTTGAGATCTGTAGACGATCGTGCCGCGATCGTTAATATTGGCTGAATCTACAGTGGACAATCTAGCGTCACTTGCTTCAGCAATCAGCCTACCATCACTACTCAATACACCAATACCACGCATATTCTGAGCGACATAAGCAATAGTGCCTCGATTATTAAGTGCCAAAGATACAATGCGATCGTAGGCAGGATAGCCACTCTCAGGTGATGGCTTGTAAGCAGGAACTTGAGTTACCTTACCATTTGTACTAGTAAAAATCGTTTCCGTTGGATACTCTGTGGTGGTAGTTCCCCTTGCTGGTGTGGCAACAAAAGCAACGGTTCCAGTATCGTTAATAGCGATGGGACTACCGATACTTTCATATAAACCAACGTTTTCGGCAATCGTTGTTATTGTCTTGCCCGTACTGGTGTATGCTCCTAATGCTCCGTCCGTATTGGCACTAAAGGCAACGGTTCCAGCATTGTTGATAACAGGCAATCCAAAGCTGCTAAAAGAACTACTCGTATCAGCCATCTTTTGGTAAGCGTACTTGGAAGACTTGACCGCAATCGCTCCACTATCGATTAAGCTCAAACTCAGACCAATGGCTGCTACTGCAATACAACTTTTTGACTTCATAACTATCTAACGCTGCAAAGAATACAAAACGCATGAAATTTCATAAATGTCAGCGGTCAACCATTAACCGTCAACCGTCAACAATCTGAAAATTCAGCTATTTTGTTAAAACTTAGCTAGAGCGCGATCGTCAATACATCCTAAACGAACCCCCACAACTCCATATAAAAATTTACAGTAGAAGAAATATGAAAGATGCTATATTAATGGATTGTGTCGAATCAGAGCTAGTTCATGCCTAAACTGAAAACTCGCAAAGCAGCGGCAAAGCGGTTCCGTGCCACAGGCACTGGTAAGATCGTGCGTCGTAAAGCTTTCAAAAATCACATTTTGGAAAAGAAAACGACTGCTAGAAAGAATCGTCTCTCAAAAGCAGCACTCGTACACGAACGCGACGAGCAAAACGTTCGGATGATGCTCCCTTATTTGTAAGTTACTAAGGAATTCTATTCATGACTAGGGTAAAACGCGGTAACGTTGCCCGCAAACGCCGCAAAAAAATTCTCAAACTCGCGAAAGGATTTCGCGGTTCTCACTCGACTCTGTTCCGCACGGCAAATCAGCAAGTGATGAAAGCATTGCGGAGTGCCTACCGCGATCGCCGCAAGCGCAAGCGCGATTTTCGTCGCCTGTGGATCGTGCGGATTAATGCAGCGGCAAGACAGCACGGGATGAGCTACAGTCAATTGATGGGGAATCTCAAGAAAGCTGAGATTCAAATTAACCGCAAAATGTTGGCACAATTGGCAGTTCTCGATCCGGCTAGCTTTGCTAAAGTTGCAGAACTCGCAAATCAAGCAAAATAAAGGATAAAGGATGAAGGATGAAGGCAGAATGAAGGTAAGTAGAAGCATGACGAACTGTTTGCACTTCTTTCTTTTACTCTTCCCTTTAACCTTTACCCTTTACCCTTTCACATTTAAAAGCAACGCCGCCGAATTTAAAGAGATTCAACAGCGGGGTTATCTTTTAGTAGCTGTAAAAGACAATTTACCTCCTCTAGGCTTTCGCGATCGCCAAGGAAAGCTGCGGGGATTAGAAATTGAACTCGCCCAAAAATTAGCAGCAGATTTACTGGGAAACCCAGCAGCAGTAAAATTTATTCCAGTTGCAAACCGCGATCGCCTCAATGCGGTAATAGAAGATAAAGTCGATTTAGCGCTCGCCCAAGTCACAGCTACAGATTCGCGATCGCGTTTGGTTAGTTTCAGTCCGCCTTACTACATGGATGGTGCGGCAATAATTGCTAAAAAAGCAACAGCAGAAAGTCTCAACGATGTTGCCAAGAAAACAGTTGCTGTCCTTAAAGGTTCTTCCACAATTCCAACAATAAAATATTTGTTACCGCAAGTACAGTTATTAGGCGTTGATTCCTATCAACAGGCGCACGCATTGCTAGAGTCTGGCATAGCAGCCGCCTTTACAGCCGATGCCAGCGTGTTGAGCGGTTGGGTGCGAGAATATCCCCAGTATGAGATTCTACCGACATTATTGTCAGCCGAACCGTTAGCTGTAGTCATGCCAAAAGGATTGCAATACAACAGCTTGCGACAACAAGTCAACGCTGCGATCGCCCGTTATACTACTGCGGGCTGGCTGCGACAACGGGCAGAATTTTGGGGCTTACCTGTAGATAAATTACGCAAATAAGAAAGATTGGAAGACTTCTTTCAGCCCCCTTAAAAAGGGGATTAGGGGGATATTCTTTGCCGTAAACAAAAAGTAAAACACTATAAATCAAACAGAAGGAAATGTAAAACTCGTAAAACTTAACTCATTGATCTCATTCCATCTATAAACTTGGGCGCGGAACGCATTCCATTGCTGGTAAATCTGTTTAAAAGTCGCATCTTTAGCAGCATTTTCAGATAACAAATCGGTAGTTGCCTTTTGTGCTGCTTGCATAATTTCTTTAGTATAAGGAGTTAGCCTTGTTCCGCCCTTCACGAGCCGTTCTAATGCTGCCCCATTTAAAGCATTGTATTGAGCCAAATTATCCATATTGGCATCTGTAGCAGCACTCTTGAGAATTTCTTGATATTCCTTTGGCAGCTTATCCCAAGCAGCTCGATTGACCAATACTTCCCAAGTTGGTCCTGGTTCCCACCAACCCGGGTAGTAATAAAACTTTGCTGCTTTATTGAGACCTAATTTTTCATCATCGTAAGGACCAACCCATTCTGCTGCATCGATCGCACCTCGGTCTAGTGCTAGATAAATCTCTCCGCCAGGTAGCACCTGCACGTTCACGCCCAAGCGCGACATCACCTGACCTCCCAAGCCAGGAATTCTCATCTTTAAACCGTTCAAGTCGGCAACTGATTTAATTTCTCGCTTGAACCAGCCACCCATTTGCGCCCCAGAGTTACCAGCCGGAAAATTAATCACGTTGAAATCAGCATAAAGCTTTTGCATTGCTTCCAAACCACCACCGTGATACAGCCAAGCATTTTGCTGCTGGGCAGTTAATCCAAATGGTACGGATGTGGCAAAGGCAAGGGCAGCATTTTTACCAATATAGTAGTAACTAGCGGTGTGACCGCATTCAACCGTTCCTGCTTGGACTGCATCTAGAACTTGCAATCCCGGGACTAATTCCCCCGCGACAAATGGCGTGATGATAAACCGCCCATTTGACATTTCCTGCACCCGCTTGCTGAAGGTTTCCGCACCACCGAAAATCCCCAAAGCTTTAGGCCAACTTGTAGCCATGCGCCATCGTACTTTCGGTAAAGCACCTGCTTGCTGGGCGTTATTGGTTTGCACGCGGACGCAAGCACCTAAAGCTGTGGTGGTAGCAGCAGCCGTAGTCGTTTTGGCAATAAATCGTCGCCGTTTCATTGTTGCTCTAAAAATTGAGAATCGGTCATCATACTACTGGTTATGTCACCAACAGCACATTTGACTTAAAAGCATGACGATCGTACCACGGCAGCTCGTTATCTCTGTTGCGCGATCGCGTTTATTAATTTAGGAACGGAGAGGAGAGGATTCGAACCTCCGTTGGGTTTGACCCCAAAACTGATTTCGAGTCAGCCGCATTCAACCACTCTGCCACCTCTCCACAGGAGATAGTCTTGCTTTATTTTAGACAAGAATACTATTTTACAGTGCAGATGCCTTGTCTTCAACTGTTTCTACTGCAATTTCAAACTTATCTTTGGGTGTCCATTGCACTGCACCGTCTCTGCCCGTCAAGAACACCTTAGTTTTGCCTTGTTGCAATTCAGCGATCGTTTTCGGATCGAGTTTAGCACTAGAGGCGATCGCCACTTCCGGCTTCACTGCTGCAATCAAGCTAGAATCTAGTTTCTCTCCCGACCATACCAATACCTGAGCATGTGGTAATTTTGTATCAGTCTTCTCTATCTCTCTTTCCCCTAAAATTAACCAGATCCGATCTTGGATCTGTATCTGTAGAATCTGTTGTTGGGCATCGAGTAGCTTTATAAATGTCGAACCTGTAGATATTTCTCGCTCTGGAAGCAACTGCTGGCAGTTTGGATCTGTTAGTTTGGCAGTAATCTTTATGCTGCGATCGCGATTAGGGCAATTATAAAAATTTTTGACTGATAAATTTTGCAAAAGTAACGACCAACCATTTATGTTGTTCATCGAATTAGGCTCTGCTGCTACTGCCCAATCGAGCTGATTAATCCCTTGTTGTTGTAAAAAAGGTAAAACTGTAAACCTAGAAGTGGTTTCATCTCCACTATTTAATAATAAGACTTTACTCCGGTCTTGTATAACTAGAACAGGTTCTTTTCCTGCCGCTAAAACAGTAACTCGGAATAAGCTAGCTTGAGTTTGCCAAGCTGGAATAAATATTAAGCTAATCGTGACTAGCCCTACAATCCACCATTTTTTCTGCCACCATTTTAGACTGCAAGTTAAGATAAATAACCCATATATTATTACGAGCTGTAATGAGGATATTATTCCTACAGCGGTTGCTGCTCCTGGCAGTCTAGCAAAAAAATTGACGAGTTCCATGAGGTAATAAGTTGGATAATATAATAACCAAGCTAAAGCACTCCCCATAGCTGGATGTATTAACGCTGCGAGCGCACTGATAAAAGCCCCTAAGCTAATAATGGAAATTGGTATTGTTGTTATTATGTTAACTAAAATACTATAAGGTGAGATTAAGCCAAAATTGTATATTTGTAGCGGAATTGTCCAGATATAAGCTGAAATTGGCACTGCGATTAAAGTGGCGATCGTAGGCGGCAACCAATCTAGCTTGTTCGTCAAAGCGGGTACTGTTACTATTAATCCTAAAGTTGCTAGAAAACTAAATTCAAAACCTAAATCCCAAATCCAAATAGGATTGATGAATAATAACAGAGTAGCAGCTAATAAAATTAATCCTAAAGGTTGAACTTTTCGTTCTAATGCTAGAGCAGTTAAAGCACCAATTCCCATAATAACTGCTCTTAAAACTGATGGTTGTAAACCTGTAAGACCGAGAAAAATTAGGAGTGCCAATACTCCAATAATAAATTGAATTCGATTAGAAAAACGCTGAGCGATCGCTAATACTACTCCAAGAATTAGAGATACTTGAAAACCGGATGCAGCTAAAGCATGAGCTAAGCCAACTCGAATAAATGAGTCGCTGACAGAAGATGGTAAGTCAACTACGCGGTTTCCTAAAACCATCGCACTTACCAAAACACCCTCCGGTACGCCTAACCATTGCACTTGAGAGCGAAGAATTTTTTGTCTGACTGTCCACCATCCCCAATTCTTAGTTTTATTATTGATTTCAGAATCAATTAAACTAACCTCTTTTCCCTTTAAACCAGCAAAACTTCCCTCTCTAGCTAAATAAGCCTGAAAATTAAATCCTCCTGGGTTATTTGGCGATTTAGGTTTATATAAAATTCCTGTTGTAGTAATTCTTGTTCCTTCATGCAATCCAGTTGCTTGTAATAAAGGTACAGTTGTATATAATTTTCCCGATATCTCTTTACTAATATCGTTGCCAATATTTAAATGAAACGCTTCTAGCCAAAATTGCGATCGTTGATTTCTTGTTAAGCGTGGCGTACTAGTAATTGTTCCTTGAACAGTTACAACTTGTACTGAATCTTTAAGAGTAGCAGTTATAAATTTACTAACATCATTCTCACTAGGATGCGGTGTTCTAATTTGAAAATATATAGTTGCACCAAACCCTACTAATCCAGCTAACAACCATATTTGCGGCTCGATCTGCCAAAAACTATTCGGAAGTTTATTTCTATAACTACTTCTTCTGCCAAAGCTAGCTAGTACTGCTATTACAATTAATATAACCAGCAATCCACAGCTTCCCCATGTGATTGCTGTAGATAATAAACCTAAAATGTAAGCAAGACAGAGTAGAACGCCAGTAATCGGAGCCATCAAAAATGAATATTTGCTTAATTTTTTACTTTAATATATAAAGCTTTAACTGCCGGATTTTTTTCATGGGGTATTGCATTAATTTCAAATATATCAATTGCTCGAATCAAGTCTCCAAGCTTTTTATAACCATAATTCCTAGAATCAAAAGATGAATCTAACTTATTAAGTTGAATTCCTAGCTCTCCCAAACTTGCCCAGCCTTCCTCTTCAGTAATAGAATCATAAGCGGTTTTGACAAGATTTACTAATTTCTGATTTTGCTTAAGTTTTGCACTGTTGTGTGCTTTTCTTTCTGTTGAGGAAAGTTCCGATCTCTGCTCTTCTTTTTCTTCTAATTCTTCTAAGTTTTCTGTATAAGTGAATTTATCACAAGTTTTTTTGAAAAGGTTCAGGAGTTTTTTTCTCACCAAAGCCATATACAACCAATCCAGACTCTCGAATTCTGCAAGCTAGTTTAGTAAAATCACTATCACTTGAAACAATGCAAAAACCATCAAAATTGCTCGTGTATAGTAGATCCATTGCATCAATAATTAATGCACTATCAGTTGCATTCTTACCTGATGTGTAACTAAACTGTTGTATAGGTTGTATGACAAACTTATGCAGCTTATCTTTCCAGCTACTCAGTTGCGGTCGCGTCCAATCACCATAAATTCGTTTGACGTTAGCAGTACCATATTTTGCAATTTCTTTGAGTAGAGGCTCAACTAAGTTGGCATTAGCATTATCAGCATCAATTAATACAGCTAGCCTGGTCGTTCTAAGTGGTAAGTCTCCCTGCATAGTTCACTTTGGTAGAACTCAGATTTTCATTATCTTATGATTCCCACCAAGTGAACTTTATTCACAAAGCAATTAAATCGCCAAACCCAACCTCAATCCCAAGACAGCATGGAGAAACATCAAAAAAAGCGCTGTACTCCCCAAGTAAGCGTGAACTGTGCGTAAAGTACCTTTATCTTTACCAAAACCAAAAAACGCGAGCGCTCCATTTACTAGCAATAACAGTAGTACAATCGATCCAGTCCAAAAATGAGGACTCTTCAATATTGGTTGTTGTTGCATTACCAACGATAGCAAGCCACCAGTATAACCAGCTGCCATAAAGCCAAACATCCAAGGCGCTAGAGTACGGTGAGATATCAAATTTTCAACTGCAACGTCCTTATCTGCAACTATTCTTCCTCGCCACCCCGCAAATCCAACAAAACTACCCATCACAAACACGACAATTCCCATCATTAAGGGATGTCCCCAATGCACGATTGGTTCTGGAATGCCCAAACTACGAAACCAAGCTGCGATCGGTTCCAATAGCTCTCTCAGATTATCCATTAGTTTTCTACCCTTTTGCTTTGTGCAGCAGTGGAAACCCTAACGCTTCCCGCTGCTGAATGTACAGTTGAGCCACTTTTCTTGCCAAATGCCGAATTCTGCCAATATAACGAGTCCGCTCCGTAACAGAAATCACTCCCCTAGCATCTAGTAGGTTAAAAGTGTGAGAACACTTCAAAATGTAATCCAAGCTAGGTAAAACTAATGCTCTTTGAGTCAGTTGTTCTGCTTCCTGCTCGTACATGTTAAACAACGTCAGCAACATTTCGGGGTTCGAGGCTTCAAAGTTATACGTACACTGCTCGATTTCCCCTTGGAGATGAACGTCTCCGTATGTGATGTTGTCAGTCCATTTCAGTTTTGTAAATGCCTCTACTCCCTGGAGGTACATTGCTAGTCGTTCCAAGCCGTAGGTAATTTCAATTGAAACAGGACGACAATCAATCCCACCGCACTGTTGAAAGTAGGTAAATTGAGTAATTTCCATCCCATCCAGCCAAACTTCCCAACCAGTACCCCAAGCACCGACAGTCGCGTCTTCCCAGTTATCTTCTACAAAGCGAATATCATGATCTTCTGGGTGAATACCCAAAGCTCTTAAGGAATCGAGATATATGCCTTGAATATTCTCAGGAGAAGGTTTAATCAATACTTGATATTGATAATAGTGTTGAAAGCGATTAGGATTCTCTCCGTATCGTCCGTCTGTAGGACGGCGACAAGGTTCCACATAAGCGACTGACCAATGTTCAGGTCCCAACGCTCTTAGAAAAGTATGGGGATTTTTCGTACCTGCACCTTTCTCCGTGTCATAGGGTTGGGCAATCAAGCAACCGCGATCGCCCCAAAACTTATTTAGTACAGCAATCACTGATTGAAAGTTCACAAGTCTCGTTCCTCAGCAGCACAATGCATATGTCATTGTCGCTTAAACTATGTGAAATCAGCAGTCTGGGGCGAGCGAAAATATTTTTCTGCCAAGTAGTTGACAAAGATGGAAGAGGGTTGCTAGATTAGTAAAGCGCCACAAGAGAGGCAAGCCGATAGGCGAGCGCTGGAGAGGGCGACCGAACCTAGAAAAGAGTATAGTTTGAAAGCGCCAACAAGCACAAGAGGTTGGTGTCGAATTAAGAGAAGATA
>NZ_RSCK01000077.1:0-31566 GCF_003991895.1 Chroococcidiopsis cubana SAG 39.79 | reverse complement strand
CGAGCGTCTTTGAGTTTCATGGCTGATTCCAGACTTAGCTACCTTTCTATGTTAACCAATCTCTGCTCTAGGTAGTAAGTTCAACTTTTGCAACATCCTATCCACTGTGGAACGACCGATGAGAACTCCCGTTTGTCGGTGCAATAGAGTTCGCAGTTCTTCTAAGGTCGCATCATTGTTGGCTTCTACAATTGCAGCGAGCACGCTTAACTGCTCCTCTTTGAGCTTGGTTGGCGTTTGTTGTGTGCGAACAAGAGGCGCAATGCTTCCAGTCTCACGATATTGTTTGAGCAATTTTTCCACAAAACTTAGGGCGACTCGAAATCTTTTTGCTAGCTGTCGTTAAGATATTCCACCTTCAAAATAGGTATCGATAATTTTCTGGCGCAAGTCAAGCGAGTATGCCTTCATTTTTATCTGGGCAGAATACACAACATTACTATTAATCGTACCTCAGTAGACTAGGAATTGCTCTAGTAAGAATAACAGATATCAGCCAAAAGTTATAGGGATCGACAATAGCCGAAAAATATAACTACAATTAAATCAGGAGACTCGATCGAACGCTAGGTGTCTTCTCTAACAATAGAATGAAACCTTAAGTCCTATTTTATAGAGCCTCTTTGCTGACACATACTCTGTTCTATATCTATTGATGAGGCTCCTATAAAGGAATGAAAATACTAGATCGAGTTTACATTATAAATCTATAAATTTATTGTTAATTTTTGCTGCTATCGGTAGCAGAATTTGGTATGGCATAACCCAATGCTAACTACTAAATTTAGATGTAGCAGTTTGAATAATACTGCTATCCTCAATTGAACGTGAGGAAGTTTACTATGCTGAATTTATCAAAACCACAAGAATTCAATTGTCTAGCCAGCTATGTTTTAGAAATGGTGAACGCTGTTAAGCTAGAGCAATTAAAACCATTTTTCGACTTCTTGCCAGCCGATCCATATTTAGCAGGCAACTATCGCTTTAGAAACCTTTCTCACTTTCAAATAGCTGGCGATCGCCTGATAAAGTTACCCCACAGACAGCTATTTCAATCGAAAGTATATAACCCAATTTTAGGAGATGTAGTTAGAGAGTATCCAGAACTTGACGATCGCCTAGTTGCGTCAGTAGATTTTCAAAAAATTGTGTGGGAATTTTTCCAGTTTTGCCAGCTTTGTACTAACTTCAACGAAGTTGCAGTGCATCAAATTAGAACCACAGCTTCTTCTCAGCAACTCGGCAATCCTGCGCCTGAAGGAATTCATCGCGATGGAGTCGAACTCGTTGGCATTTTCTCTGTGAATAGAACCGGAATTGAAGGGGGAGAAACGCACCTTTATCCAGAAAAAGATGGTCGTCCCGCTTTTAGCAAAATTCTCAATCCTGGCGAATTTTTAGTCTTTAGAGATAGTCAATACTTCCACTACACCTCGCCTGTCAAAGCAACTACATCTGAACTAGGGGTGAGAGATGTTTTCGTACTGACTTGTCCTGGATTATTTCCACCTGAGTAGGGAGTCGGGAGCAGTGACCAGTGACCAGTGACCAGTGACCAGTGACCAGTGACCAGTATCTCCCTCAGCCTCCTCAGCTCTCTTTTCACGTACCACGCACCACACCCTGCTCCTGAGCGCACCACGCACCACTTTCTCACCAACAACCAACAACCAATTACCAATTACCAATTACCACTGGTAACTGTCATATGATGAACAATATTTTAGTCACTGGCTCTAGAGGTCAACTGGGAAGCGACCTTGTTGTTGCCCTACAAAGACGCTATGGGACAACACACGTCATGGAAAGCGGGCGATCGCCACGCTCAGAGGAAAGCAAGTTATTTCCTTATAAAGTGCTGGATGTCACAGACGGTCGGCGGTTGGAAAAAATTGTCAAACGGCATCAAATCGATACAATCTACCACTTAGCAGGACTACTCTCAGCCAAAGGCGAACGGGAACCTGATCGCTGTTGGGACATCAATATTAACGGGCTAAAAAATGTTTTGGAAGTAGCCAAATCAGAGCGACTCAAAGTCTTTTATCCTAGTTCTATTGCCGTATTTGGAGCGCACACGCCGAAGTTAGACACGCCTCAGATGACCGTGACAGATCCATCTACGATGTATGGAATTACAAAGGTGACGGGCGAACTACTTTGTCAGTACTACGCGCAACGGTTTGGCGTGGACGTGCGTTCTTTGCGATTACCAGGCATTATTAGCTACAATGCTCCACCAGGAGGCGGGACAACGGACTTTGCCGTAGAAATCTTCTATGCTGCCCTCCAGCAGAGAACTTACACCTGTTTCCTTCGCCCAGAGACTCGCTTGCCCATGATGTACGCAGCAGATGCGGTCAGAGCTATTCTGGAACTGATGGAAGCAGATTTATCAGCCATCAAAGTCCGTACTAGCTACAATGTGGCAGCAGTCAGCTTCTCGGTAGCAGAACTCGTAGCTGAAATCCAAAAGCACTTACCTGAGTTTGCCTGCGAATACAAACCCGATTTCCGGCAAGCGATCGCGGATTCTTGGGTTTGTACAGTTGACGACTCTAAAGCACGAGCCGATTGGGGTTGGCACCATACCTATGACTTATCTGCGATCGTCAGCGATATGTTGGCGAAGCTGGAGTCATTAAAAAGGGAGCAGGGAGCAAGGAAGAGGGCTGAGGGAGCTGAGGAGGCTGAGGGAGCTGAGGGAGAAAGTACTACAAACTCTACACCCCACACCCCGTACCCTATCTCCGATCGCACCACGCACTACGCACCACTTATTCCCGACTCCCGACTCCCGACTCCCAAAATTTGGTGATGTAGCCATGTTGACCACAACGGCGGCTTCTGTTTTTCAATCCCTGCTCGATGAAATTCATCAATCCGGTCTGCGCAAAGAAGAACGAGCGATCGCATCCCCTCAAGATGCTAAAATCCAACTTCAAGATGGTCGGACGGTACTGAACTTCTGTGCTAATAATTACCTGGGACTAGCTAACCATCCTGACATTATTGCCGCAGCCCAGGAAGGAATTGCTAAATATGGTTTTGGCTTGTCATCGGTGCGCTTTATCTGTGGCACGCAAACCATACATAAAGAGCTGGAAGCAAAGATTTCTGCATTTCTCGGTACTGAAGATACTATTCTGTACGCTTCCTGTTTTGATGCCAATGCCGGACTATTTGAAACACTACTTGATGAAGAGTGTGCGGTCATTAGCGATGCACTCAACCACGCTAGTATTATTGACGGAATTCGGCTGTGTAAAGCTAAACGCTATCGGTTTGCCCATAGCAATATGGAAGAATTAGAGCAAACGCTGCGAGCTACCCAATCGCTGAAAATCCGCTTAATTGCCACGGATGGGGTCTTCAGCATGGATGGCGATATCGCTAAGCTAGACCAAATCTGCAATTTAGCCGAACAGTATGATGCGCTGGTCATGGTAGATGATAGTCATGCTACTGGGATTTTGGGAGCAACAGGACGCGGCTCGATCGAACATCGTGGTGTCATAGGTCGTACAGATATCATCACCAGTACGTTAGGAAAAGCCCTGGGTGGAGCTTCTGGAGGTTTTACATCCGGTCGTAAAGTCATTATCGACTTACTCAGGCAGCGATCGCGCCCCTATTTATTTTCCAACACCCTTGCTCCAGCGATCGCCTACACCAGTATTAAAGTATTGGATTTACTCAACCAAACCTCAGAATTACGCGAAAGACTGCTGGAGAATGCCAGCTACTTTCGGACTTCCATCGGCGATCGCGGTTTTGAAATTAAACCTGGGATTCACCCGATCGTACCAATTATGCTGTACGACGCGAAACTCGCACAAGCTATGGCGCGAGATCTGCTCGATGAGGGGATTTATGTCATTAGTTTTAGCTATCCTGTAGTTCCCCAAGGTCATGCTCGAATTCGGGTTCAAGTTTCCGCCACTCACACGCAAGAACAATTAGAGCAATGTGTAGAGGCGTTTGCTCGCGTGGGGAAAAAGTATGGGGTTGTTTAACAGTGACCAGTTACCAGTTACCAGTTACCAGTTACCAGTTACTAGTTCCAGTAGGATTTGTTTTCAAATCTCACCCTGCAAGGCATTGAAGAGGAAAATTACTATGATCGAGAACCTGCGAGAAAGACTAAAAATTCCAACGGCAAGGCTAGAAGCGATTAACGATATTCTAGTCGAGCCAAATATGGAGGCGATCGCCAATTTCCTCAATGTCGTGTCTAAATATGGGACTCCAGAAGAGATTAATGCTAAGGCAAAACAAGCTGCGTCTCTGACCGCATTGCTAGAGCGCGTTCGTCAAACTCGACCCGAATATTTAACCGATCTACAATGGCTGCAACAGCAAGCAGATGAGGGCGCATTTGTCAGCATTGCCGATTATCGACAGAATGTAATAGGAAACAAGACAAAGAGTTTGACTTTTGACGACAAATATGCAGTGACGCTAGAAATTAGTGCCTGTCAATATTTTCCTTGGATAATTGCCGCAGCTCGACGAGCGATCGCCCAACAATCCCTCATGCCGGGACGTTTCATTCAAGTCCGCCAGATGAAGGAACAAGAAACCGATGGTGACTTGCCCGCCATTGCCGCAGCTATGCAAATTATTGGCGCGAGTTTCGTCGTCACTCTCGATACCAAGGGAACTGATGGCTCGAACGTCCATCTCGGCGGAGCGGAAACGATCGCGGGTTACTTTGGTGGTGTTGGACAGCCCAACGATCGCGCTTTGCAATGGCTGAACGAATACTTGTACTACTACACTAACTACGGGATTCGCCAAGTTCTCAATCTCAATCCTGGGACAGTGCTACTAGGCTATCTCCTTCATCGTCTCGGCGTTGATATCGAGTTCAAGATCTCTGTATTTATGGGCAACGACAATCCCTACGCAGCTTTGTGGACTTTACTTGGAGCAAAGTTATTTTCCAGAGATGATGGTAGCTCTCCATTAATTGGATTCAATTGGAGTAACTCGGTCAACAATGAAACGATTGAAATTACCAGCCAGTTTCGCCAGGCTTTGGACTTCGAGCAGCAGGTTCGCTTCGAGCATCACATCACTGAAACTTGGAAAGGCATCGTGCGACAGCCTTATAACCGCAGAGACGAGTTGATGGAGCTGGCTTCGTGCGTGCCGAATATTTCAGCCAAGCATGAGGGAGGCGATCCAGAAGTTGAGCAGATGCGGCAGCACCCATCGGATATTTTCGATTATTTCCGTGACAAGCAGGAGATTATTGCCTCTGGAGATTGGGAACATCTCACCCAGAATTTTCTGGACAAGTTTGATGCCTTGAATAAAACGGCACAAGCTCTTACAGAACAGGGTCTATCCGTTCTAGCAGCTGGAAATCTCCACCCGCTAGAACGCAAACATTTGTCAACTTTACAAGTTACGACTTACGACTAATAACTCCCATTACCGATTTCGAGACAAGACAAAATCCTCATCTAGCGTCAGGTCTAAATCTCGATTGGGATTGACGACAACCACTTCCACTTCTTTACGCTTGCGACCTCTAAGGAGCGTTTCTCCCAACACTCCAGCTCCCGCGCCTCCTAAGATTGCACCTAAATCGATATCTCCAAAAATTTCAGATGCTACGGCTCCGACTGCTGCGCCAACAACAGCACCGCGAACGAAGTCGGGGTTGGTTTTGCGATCGATTGTCTGCTTTCTTCTCACTACAGCTGATGTTGCCTCAATCGGATATTTTCGTTTTTGACTACCAATGACGACTGATTCAGCCACGAATTGCGAACCACCATCAGCAGGTCTGAGTCTACCGTTAATTTGGCTACCTGCGGGAATCACGACATTTCCGCGCTCCGAGCGGACGCTGGTTGCTGTAGTTAGCGTCAGTCTGACTGATTCTTTAGGCGTAACCAGCACTCTATCTGACTTTTTGTATCGCACCGGAATGACCGTACCAACTGGTACGATTGACTGAGGTGATTGCGCAATTAAGAGTTTACTAGAGTTCGATTGGGGTGCTGCAACCGGAGTCGCCGCGATCGCAGGTACTATTGTGGCAGAAGTCATTCCCAGTGCCATCAGCGCCGCAACTTTGGCTTGCCAGGAATTAGAAATGAACATATAAAGTCTTTCTCCTAAATTATCGAATTAGAGATTTTACATCTTAATGACGTAAAACCAAATAAATTGTTCTTTAAGTTTATGCTCCTTAATGGTTAACCTGTAGAAGTTGCAGACACAATTCTTAATTTTACGCTCTGATGCTTCTCTTTTAGTTTATTCAATTTTTGATTTAATTTTATTGATGTACATTATTTCACCAACACGATTTTTGTTGAATTCTATCTTAGTGTAGAAGTCAAATTATGGTAATTTTACTAACTTCTTCCCTTGAGTTATAAGCGTTAGCAATACTTCTCAATCTAAAAGTCGAGCGCAACGCAATTCCCTTTAGATTAATACAATTCGGGCATTCTTACGCTCAGAACTATACTGGTTTGCTACAGGTGTTAATTGGCAGGAAGCTTCTCGCTGCTCCCTTATACCATTTTGATCTGACTGCGCCACGGAAGATCCCCCCAACCCCCCTTGTTAAGGGGGGCTATGAGCGACCGATTTAGTGCAAAGATAAATAGAATTGGTATTAGTTTGCAAACACGCCCTAATTATCTCGTCACGAGCTGCTTTTGGCGAGATGCTGATTTTTTAAATTAGTGGGCTTACCGATTACTTTTTCAATAGTGCTTTTTTCAGAGAGTCCAAAATAATTGAGTAATTCTCTAATATTTTCAATATTATTAAGCGATTCTACATCAACTTGAAAATATTTTATATTTGGAAATTTTTCTTGATAAGATATACTTAGGGCATTTGTTTCATCTACATACCATCTCAACCATTCTTTTTCATATTTGTCAATCAAATTTTCAATTTGACGAAACTGAATATTCAACAAACTATATAATTTTTTGCTCAATAAAAGACGTTTTAATAAATAGAACAATTCGTAAGTTATTTTGGGAGAAATAAGCCAGTTTGGTGGCTCAATACAATAATTTTTGATATCTGGCGTTAGTACCCACGTTTGTCCCGCGATCGCGAGAGGACTACAGTTAATTCGGAGCAAACTATCGACAATTTGAGCTGGATTTCTTCTAAGAATTAGAACTCCTATCTCTTCTTGAGGAATATACTTAGGAAGAAAGCATCCAAATCCTTTGATGAAACAATGATTGGTTTCTATATAACAATCTGACTCTTTTTTAACTTGTTGAATTTTCTCAACTTTCTTAGCTGTAAGTTCCTGCATTAATTCAGGTTTGCCAAAAAAGTAATCTCTCATTACTTTTCCATGACCAATAGGTTGGGCTTCGTGCCAAACTTGGCAATTTTCAACATGCTTAAAAATCTCATGTAAATAGTGAGAGCCTGAACGACCTGTATTGATACAAAATAAATATTTAACTTTAGGCTTCATGATTATATGATATGACAAAAGCACTGCTATATTTTTAAACTAAAATCGTAATTATTGGTGAACAAATCGTCTTTTTTCTACTTTAACTCTCTCCGGAAAAATAAGCTTTTTTTCAACAAGCAATCGTGTTTTATCTGCACAAACAGTATTGGTATCAATAGCTAAAACTATTACCATGTGAACTAATTAAACTTTTTGCCTACTGACTCGAATCGAGCTAAATCAGTTGTTGTAAGATAATCCCTTGTTGCCCAAGCTAATACCGTAGAGAGTTTTTTTTGAAAGAGAAATAGGTATTAGATGGAATACTCTAGTTGGGGTTCGAGAGGAACATAATCTAGCCTCTCTAGTTCTGCAATCACTCTAGCAATACTTTCTTGGATACTTTCGTGTGAGTTATAACAAATAATATCTGGATTGAGAGGTTCTTCATATAGATCGTCAATTCCTGTAAAAGATTTTATTTCTCCTGCTCGTGCCATAGCATAAAGTCCTTTGACATCGCGTACTTCACAAACATTAAGTGGTGCATTTACATAGACCTCTATAAAGTTTTCTGTAGTTCTCCGTAGTTCATCCCTGACAGCTCGATAAGGACTAATTGCAGCTACAATCACTACTACGCCATTACGACTGAGCAAATTAGCCACAAATCCAATACGACGAATATTAGTTTCACGGTCTTCTTTACTAAAGCCCAAATCTTTTGAAAGTTTTGTTCTGATGATATCATCATCTAAAACTTCAACTAAGCAACTACGTTTCTTAAGTGCGTACTCTACCCCTTGAGCGATTGTAGTTTTGCCTGCACCGCTAAGCCCTGTTAACCATAAGATTAAACCTTGCTTTTTCATGCTTATCTCCATGCTGATTTTGATTAAATAAAGCTATTGAGAGTTTTCAACACTTTTTCTCTCCGAGTGAATACTAGAATAGCGGTAATACCACTATTTGACGTTCATCTCTGCTTGTTTACTATACTCTTCTAATAGATAAGATTTGTCGATTGGGAAAAATTTAGTAATACTGTCAGCAAGGTATTATCGATTTTCTTTTAAAAAAGAAATCATGCGGAGTACAGCATTTCAAGTGACTAATATTCTCAGTCACAAACACGATCGAAAGACTCGATCGTGAATGGCAAACAAGTCAGCTCCAGACATGGTAGCTTAAGTGACAAGTAGGGTAAGTTTATTATTAGTGGCGATCGCCGCAATTTCTCTGTTTGTCGGTGGCGTTGGGAGGATGAATATCATCCTAGTTTCTGTCAACTTTACAGGCATCAGTCTCTTTAAGCGCGATCGCTTTAGCTGTTGGAGTTTCCGGTAGTATAGATTTACAATGAGGCGTACAGATAGAGTAGTTTCATCATGTCAGTTGCTCTTGATAGTAGCGGTGTTAATATTCGCCCAGCTACTACGCAAGATGTTGAGGCGATCGCGATTTTGTCTCACCAACTCGGCTATCCTGTTTCGACTATTGCCATAGAGCAGCGCCTGTACCAAATTTTGTCAGATAGCAATCATATTATCTACGTAGCCACAGGTTTAGACGATCGAGCGATCGCTTGGATTCACGCTTACACTTATCACTCGCTGCTGACAGATTTTCATGCTGAAATTGGCGGCTTAGTTGTAGCGCCAAGCGATCGCGGTACTGGTATCGGTAGAAAATTGCTCCACCAAGTTGAAAGCTGGGCAAAGATACGCAGATGTCAAAGTATATTAGTTCGATCTAATATTGTCCGTTCAGCAGCTCATCATTTCTACCAAAAATGCGGCTACAGCCGAGTCAAAACATCTTTGGTATTCCACAAAGTTTTGTTACATGACGATCTGTAGGGGTGGGTTCACCCAAAGTCTCTATTTTCACACCGAGATCTTGCTAAACCCACCTTTGCCAAAACGTACAGCAACAAGTTTAATTATCTTCACGCCTGCGATAATCAGAGTCCCTGTTGCGACGATAATCAGAATCGCGGTAATCATCATTTCCAGAACGTGAGGCAACAAAATCTTCCTCTAATCTCAAATCTAAGTCTGTATCTGGTCTGATGACAACAACTTCAACTTCTTTTTGCTTGCGACCTCTCAATAAGACTTCTCCCAATACACCTACACCCGCACCAGCCAAGACTTCACCTAGATCGATTCCACCAAAAATTTCACCCAAAACCGCACCAGCAGCAGCCCCAATCACCGCGCCTCTAAGGATATCGGGATTTGATTTTTCATCAATGATTTCCGTGTCGGTAATCTCCCGCGACGTTGCTTCAATTGGATAACCGCGATCGCGACCTTCTAAAATTAAATTTTGCGCAACAAATTGAGTTCCGCGATCGGTTGGTCTGAGTTCGCCTTCAATCCGACTACCAGCGGGAATTGCGATTCTACCGCTTTCAGACTCGACATCTTCAGCCACAGTCAATGTTATGTCCGCTGTTTCTTCTGGAGAGACAATAATTTTTTTGCCTCTGTCGTAAGTTACTGGAATTATCGTTCCTCTGGGGACAATACCACCAGAAGATCCGCGATACTCATCGTCGCGAGAGTCAGGAAAGAGTTGTGCAATTTCAAAAGAAGGGGAATTGGCGATCGCTGGAGTAGAAATCAAAAGCGGTACAAACGCTGTTGCGGTCATTCCCATCGCCATTAAAAAAGCAGTTTTTGACTGCCAGCGATTGAACAATAGCATTGACTTTCTCCTATAAAGTAGACTCAGGTTATAAGTTATGAAGAAAAGATCGCTCTATTGTTCCCGTGACCTCCCATTTTCAAAAAATTCCAGCTTGCCGCGCTGCTACCATGTATCGAAAAATGTATTCTATCAACTCAACATAATTACGCGCTGAGGTGAGGGAATCTGCCCAGACAGTCACGCCATGATTGCGGATTAACAAAGCCGGGACTTGCGGTAATTGAGTACTGAAGCGATCGCTAATTTCTGCGGCAATTTGAGGAACTTCTAAGTGATTTTCAAATATGGGAATTGCCACCTGGGGGTTTTCTTCCCATACACCCAAGCCTTTAACCATTTCCAGGGGTGGTAGCAGCAAATTTAGTTTCTCAGTAAAATGAGAAACTAAATTTACTTCAATTGAGTGAACGTGATAGCAAGCTTGAGCCGCTGGAAACAAGCTATAAATTACTTGATGAATTATCGTTTCTGCCGAAGGTTTAATATTAGCAGATGCTCTTTCTAAAATCTCACCAGTGAGGGTAACGCGCACGAAATCGCTAGTTGATAGTTCTCCTTTTGCCTTCCCACTTGCCGTAATCCAAAAACTATCATCAGGAAGACGAGCAGAAAGATTTCCCGCCGTTCCTACCATCCAATCTTGACGGTAGAAATAACGAGCAGCATCGCTCAATTCAAAACGCGGATCGGTAGTTTTGCTATTAGTTACTGAAGGTTGATAATTAAGCATGAATCAGAGGTAATAAATATAATGAATTACGCGATCGCGCTTTGACGAAACCGAATCTCTTTGCCCGTGTATTGAGGAACCCAACCTGTTGTATCGATAAAATATCGTACAGCTTTAACTCGCCTTGCAGGTGTTAAATAAAACCAGTGTTCTGTTCCGGCGGGGACATTGATATATTCTTCTGGTTGTACTGTTAATTCTACTTGGCTACCATCGGGACGCACGAAACCAAATATTGCCTCGCCATCGACAATATATCTTACTTCATCATCGGCGTGAGTGTGAATGCGATCGAATTTTGTTAGCATCTCATCTAAATTTGGAATCCCAGGATGCAACGCAATTAAATCACGAGATTGATAGCCAGATGTTTGTTCGAGTTGCTCGAAATAGCGATCTAAAGCTACGAGAACTTCTTCTTTTTCCTCTGAAGTTAAGCTTTCTTGTGCTAGCAATTGCCGCAATTGGGCATCTTCTCCTACACTCCAGTAATTGAGTTGGATATTTAGGGAAGACAATTCGCGGCTAATATCAGCGAGTTGGTTGTAGATTGTACCATCTTCTAGTTTAAGAAGCGCCATAGGGAGTGAGTAGTGAGTAGTGAGCAGTGAAAATGCAAATAACAAACGATCGATTACCAATTACCAATTACCGATTACCAATGTCAACTGATAACTGTTCGCTGATAACTGATAAAAGGGTTTACATACAATTCTTTTTGACATTCTACGCCGACTTCAAACTTACAATCAGAACGGGGAGTGGCAATGCATAACAAAACGTAACCTTTTGCGGCTTGCTGGGGTTTGAGGGCGATCGCATTTGTCTGTTCTACTTCACCTGATAAAATCCTGGCAGCACAAGTAATACAAGCCCCATAACGACAGCCTACGGGTAATTTTACTCCAGCCGCTTCTACCGCATCCAAAATATATTTGTCTGCTGCTACGTTAAGAGTAAAATTATTTCTGTTAACCAGTTCGATTTGATAGGTTTTCATTCGACCAAAAAACCTGCCCCTATGATTCTCTTAACTCTAAATCCAAATATCTGAAGTACAATCGCCACCAGGATATCGCATTTCGTGGGCGCGGGCTGCGCCGTTTGGTTCTTGACCAAAATCTATGTAAAAGTTTTCATTAATTTTCAATCCTTCCTTTTCCGTGTCGCAATCAATTTGCAACATGTAAGAGCCATTTTTGGCTAAGTCTGGATAAAATTGATTATCCCAAGTACTGAATAGAGAGTTAGTGACATACAACCGCTTACCATCTAAACTTAATTGCAGCATTTGAGGACCACCTTGCAATTTCTGCCCCTTAACTTCGCCACCTTTTCCTAATAAACCACCACACCAAACTTGCCCAGTCAATTTAGGTTGAGAAGGATTGCTAATGTCATACTGACGAATATCTCCATGCAACCAGTTGGAAAAATAGAGATAGCGATCGTCCATTGACAGCAAAATATCGGTAATCAAAGAGGGAACGGGAATTTCCCAGCCTTGAACCTCGACGGATGGAACATCAATAACTTTCTCAACTGCCCATTGTCCATTAGATTTGTGCCAGTGCCAAACATTACTACTTAAGGCTGCACCAACATAGCCGTGCGTACTCTCTGGGTTGTGGTGAAAACGCACTTCTAAAGGAATTAAACCTTCTGTACCTAAGTCAAAACTTTGAATAATTTCGTGTTTTTTCCAGTCCCAAAAATGCAATTGCTGACCGTAATTTCCGGCTGCGACATCGTTGAGGTCAAAGCCTGGATAATACGTTTTGGGTGCGCCCCATTCGCTACTTACCATGATGTTATGGCGCGGCTGATACCAAAAGTCATAATTAAACTTCATTGCCGTAGCTTGTTGTTCCCAACGTCCGACAATATCAAAGTTTTCATCGAGTAACAAAAAGCCGCCAGGTGCATTCCCTTGACTATCACCTAACATCGAAATCATCACATGACCATCTGCTAGACAATGGACTGTATGAGGGGCTGTTAAATTTGTTTTCGCTTTGATTTCTTCTGGTTCGATGACTTTATAAATTTGAGGCGATCGCGTTTCTTTTGTATCTACAATATAAATCCGGCTCGATCGCTGTCCAGGTACGATCGTAAAACGACGAGATTTACTCGCGTCACCGTGACACGAACTACATGCATTCCAACCAAAATGATGTAACTCATCGCCTAAATAAGGCATCGGTAAGCGATGAATTACCTGAGAATATGTCGGAGAGTCAGGATCGACATCAATCGTCGCTAAATAATCTGGTGCTTCAATTCCCGTACCCGTATAAAGTGCGATCGCATATAATGTTTTTTCTCTTTCTGCTTGCATCGCCGCTTGG
The DNA here is from genome assembly GCF_003991895.1 of Chroococcidiopsis cubana SAG 39.79. Lineage (NCBI taxonomy): Bacteria > Bacillati > Cyanobacteriota > Cyanophyceae > Chroococcidiopsidales > Chroococcidiopsidaceae > Chroococcidiopsis > Chroococcidiopsis cubana. The sequence continues at coordinate 18,314 of NZ_RSCK01000077.1, read as the reverse complement.
GGAGATGCATAGCCAGGACCGCAGCAAGTATGATTGGTCATTGGTCATTTGTCGTTGGTCATTGGTTAAGTGCGGATACGACATGTCATATCTCTACAGTTAACCGTCTACTAATAACAAAACTAGCATTGATTGCTAGGAATACCGTACTATGTTTGTATTTCTTACAGATGGCTGAGATCCAGCAGTTGTAAATCAATTGTCAAATTACTGTTCATCTGACTGTGACGCGCTAACAGCACTTGAACGAATGACAACCTTCACGAGTAGTTCACAACTCAAATAGAAGTTTCACATACAATACTTAACAATCTGACCGAGTTTACTTCACAGTTTGTAACTTTTATTGACAGAACGTAGGGAGCGTGGTTTAGGATGTAGTTAACCAGATTAAATAAGTCAGCCTAATCCAATCATAATTGGAGCGGAGGAACCGAATTTTGGGGCTTATCTCTGAGATAAACAGAGAGGGACATCTCTCAGTCCTAGCCCGTCAGCTAACTTCGTAGGCGTTGAGAGGAGACTGTAAAGATCGAAGATTTCTAGATCCCATTCAGTGTCCTTGGCTGGTTTAAACCCGCTACGTTTTACCTGTACTTGGTGCTAAGGAATTGATTCCTGATGGCAGCCAGAGGCAGGAAAGCTAGCCATAAGGAGAAGCAAACCAACAATGTTAGAAAAACAGAATCGCATTGCTTTAATTTCTGTTGATGGCGATCCAGCGATTGCGATTGGGCAAGAAGAGGCTGGAGGTCAAAACGTTTACGTGCGCCAAGTCGGTCTTGCCCTTGCCCAGCAGGGATGGAAAGTCGATATGTTTACTCGCCGTAGCAGTAAAGAACAAGCGGCGATCGTGCAACACAATGCTAATTGTCGCACGATTCGGTTACCAGCGGGAGCGCCAGAATTTATCGGACGGGACGAACTATTCAGTTATTTACCGGAGTACGTCAAAGCTTTCCAAGCTTTTCAACAACAACATGGATTTCGTTACTCGCTCGTCCACACTAACTACTGGCTATCTGCTTGGGTGGGAATGCGATTGAAGCAACTGCAACCTTTGAGTCAGATACATACATATCACTCGTTGGGTGCAGTTAAGTACAGAAATATTGACGAGATTCCCGCGATCGCTACCAAACGGTTAGCAGTAGAAAAAGCTTGTTTGGAAACAGCGGAACGGATAGTAGCCACCAGTCCTCAAGAACAAGAACACATGCGATCGCTTGTTTCAACCACAGGACAAATTGATATTATCCCCTGCGGTACGGATATAGACAGATTTGGGGCAATCGAACGCGAAGCAGCGCGGCAGCAGTTAGGAATTGCAGCAAATGAAAAAGTCGTGTTGTATGTCGGTCGATTTGACAAACGTAAAGGGATTGAAACCTTAGTGCGATCGGTGGCAAGATTGCACGCAGCAGGTCGGACTAACTTGAAATTAATTATCGGTGGTGGCAGCCAACCCGGTCGCTGTGACGGCAGAGAACGCGATCGCATTGAAGGAATTGTTGGAGAGTTAGGTTTAGATACGATAACTGTTTTTCCAGGTCGCTTGGACGATCGGATTTTGCCAGTCTACTACGCAGCTGCCGATGTTAGTGTCGTCCCCAGTCACTACGAACCTTTTGGTTTGGTAGCAATTGAAGCGATGGCAAGCCAAATTCCCGTGGTTGCTAGCGCTGTCGGCGGTTTGCAATTTACCGTAGTTCCAGAAGAGACGGGATTACTCGCACCTGCTAAAGATGACGTTGCGTTTGCCCAAGCGATCGATCGCATCTTAGCCGATTCTAGCTGGGCAAGAAAGTTAGGGGAACGAGGTCGGCAACGGGTAGAAAATCATTTTAGCTGGCAAGGTGTAGCAATCGAATTAGGACATTTGTATACCACATTGAATTCAGCCACGGTTGAGACGAGTAGAGCGATCGCAGCTTAGCAATAGTAAACGTTGGATAGCAAACTGCACAAGGAGAAATACCATGTTAAGGATTGGGGATTTCGTGCAACACAAGCAAGCAGATCTGACTGGTGTTGTCATCGGTTACGGACATCAGATAATTGATGACATTTATTTGCCAACATTAGTGGTACATTTAGATCGAAGCAAAAGTTTCAGCCGCAAAGGTATTATGGAAGATCTATCTTCCAAGTGGTTGCCTGTGGAAACAAAAATGCATACTCATGCCGCTTAGAGCTGAAAATTAGATTTTTGTTTCTGAGATTTTCGTGTCTGTTGTATTTTCCTGAGTTGTGAAGTGTAGGACTACCTGAGTCTGAATTGTCAGATTCAGGTTTTTTTTTGCTCATACTGGATCGCACCGGATTTCTACCATAAATCCATCTGGATCGTAGCAGTAAACGCCTCTACCTGTAGGGCGACTGACAGGACCGTGGGCGATCGCAATTTGATTATCTTTCAATACTTCTACGGCGCGATCGAACAATTGCGGATCGATATCGAAGGCAAGATGATAGGCACGAGTAAAACTCCGTTCGGGATCGGGATCTGGTGGTGTTAACTCCGGTTCCCAGAATAAATCTAAAACCGTTCCATCTGGAGTGACAAAGTTAGCGACTTTGCCTTGCGCTACCAAATCGATTAGAGTAGAGGGGATTTCATCGCCTGTCAGTTCGTGCAATCCCAGAATATGACAGTAAAAGTGGCGCGATGCTTGCATGTCTTTGACATTTAAGGCGATGTGGTGGACTCGCCGCAGGTTGCCAGGTGCAAGGGTACTGGGAATAGTCATGATGAAGTCAGTCCTCGTAGGGGCGGGTTTTTGAAGATCCCTATACTAGAATAAACAGTTTTGCGGTTAAACCCGCCCGTACAGAAATGGTGAAATCAGTTGGTTGACTTCGTTTTTTGCAGAGAGTTAACATTGAAAGCCAAAGCAGAAACAATCAGTAACATACCTACAGATTCCGTAAGTCCTGGTCGTTCTCCCAGTTGCAGCCAAGCCGTTAATACTCCCACTACAGGATTCATTAACATACCCAATCCTGCCGTACTTGCAGATAGATGATTTAATATATACAGCCAAAGCAACATTGCGATCGCCGTACCTGGGATAACGTTGTAAATCAACGCTACGACAAACTCGTTAGACCAAACAATCGGTTCAGAGGGAATGAAGAGAACGACAAACAGTAGCGGCACAGCACCGAAAAGAGTTTGCCAAGCTGTCAGCGATAACAGATCTAAATTATGTTGTTGTTGCAATTTCTTGGCGACAATGACCCCACCAGCCCAGCATATCCCCGCAAGAATGGCTAATACCTTACTAAAAACCGTCCCATCAAGCTGCTGAGGTTCTAAAATCAGTAGCAAACCAGCAAAACTAAGGGCGCGCAATCCATTGTATTGTTCTGACTCGCTCTTTTAACAGCACCCAGGCTAGAATTAGCGTCCAGAAAGGCATTGTGTAAACCAAAACTGCCGTTTTTCCGGCTCCACCACTAACTAAAGCCCAAGTTGCTAACCCATACAATCCACTCGTCTGCAACAACCCCAGCAGAAAAGTACCCCCAACTGCTTGAGGTAACAACGGTTTTTTCAACCACGCCATCACGAGAAATAAACTCAAGGCTCCGAGAACTATCCGCAAAGTTGCGAATGTAAACGGTGGTGAATATTCCACTGCTACTTTCATTTGTACCCAGTTATAACCCCAAATCAGAGCTAGGGCAAACAGAGCTAAAATCGCACTGTGGGTAGATGACTGAAATAGAGATTTAAGCCTCTGCAAAAGTCTTCAAGAGGATTCTATCGAGTTTACTCTGCCAGTGTAACAAGGTGAAATCCAATAGGAAACTTGACAATAGAACTCCCAAACTCAACCAGTCCGCAAACCGATTTCAGCTACATCTAAACCGATTTCAGCTACATCTACTACAACTGCTTGTTTCAGGGCATCAGTTCGATCCAGAAATAGGTTATCGTATGGTACTAAATTGAGAATGCCAAGACTCTCTAAAAGATGCTTGACTTTACCAACTGCCCCCACGATAAATACTTGAGAACCTTTTGCCTGAGAATCTTTAATGGCAGCTTCGATTACCAGTGCCGCAGTTTCATCTAGATAAGGAACATCGCTCAGATCCATCACTAAGGTATCGCAACGCTTGATAGATAAATGTTCGCGGGCGATCGTTTTTGCCACTCCAAACAGCATTGGTCCCCCCATGTAAAACAAAGAAACTCGCCCATCAGCTAAATTGAGCAACTCTTTCTCTTCTAAATTGAGCGGGACGGAATCATCTGCACCACAAACTGCTTTGATTCTTTGAGCTTGTAAATGGCTCAATTGCTCAATTGTCAGCAAGTTAGCAATAAACATTCCTACCCCAGCCGCAACCATCAGATCGAGGAAAACTGTCATCAGCAGTACGCCATACATGATTAAGGTTGATTTCCAAGAAACCTTATGCGCTCGTTTCAAGAAATTCCAATCGAGCATTTCAATTCCAACCGCGAAAGCAATTCCAGCTAAGACTGCCATTGGAATGTTTTCCGCCAAGTCAGCCAGCCATAACACCACGACCAACATCAGCACCGCACGGAGCAAGCCAGCCAAAGCAGTTCTTGCCCCAACTTGAACGTTAATTACCGTTCCCATCGTCGCACCAGAACCAGGCAGTCCACCGCACAAACCAGCAACTAGATTTCCTACTCCCTGACCGACTAACTCTCGGTCTTCCTGAGTCTGGGTACGGGTCATACTGTCAGCAATGACTGAAGTGAGCAAGGCATCAATAGAACCCAACATCCCTAGCATGGCTGCATCAACGAACATCTGTACGGTTTGAGCCGGAGTAAAAGTAGGTAGATACAGGGTCGGTAGTCCTGATGGAATCTCGCCAATCCTTCTCAAATCCATGTTTTGTAGCAAGGTGAAGGAAATAATTGTGCCGATGACTAATGCTGCTAGTTGTGGGGGTATAAAGTGCTTGATTCTATGCGGCAAGAAAAAAATAACTACCATTGTCAGAGCTGCTAGACCAGTTTCGGCAGGGTTGAGGTTTGATAGCATCTGGGGTAGATTTTGTAACGTTCCTATCAAACCTCCTTTAGGAGCTTCATGTCCTAGAAATGGCGGAATTTGCAAAATAATTAGAATTGCACCAATTCCAGACATAAAACCTGAAACGACGCTGTAGGGCATGAGAATAATATATTTACCCAAACGGAAGACACCAAAGAGAATTTGAAAAACTCCCGATAGCATCACTACCGTAAATGCCATTGCCATACCATTCTCAGGATTCCTAGCAATCATTGCGCTAATAATTGCCGTCATAAATACGGTTGTCGGTCCGGTTGGTTCGGAAATTTGTGTGGGTGTGCCACCAAACAGAGAAGCAAAAAAGCCAACACAAATTGAGCCATAAAGCCCTGCAACTGGTCCCAAACCAGATGCAACCCCGAACGCCAAAGCTATTGGTAATGAAACAATTGCATTGGTGACTCCACCAAAAATGTCACCGCGTAAATTTCTGAAATGAATCTTATTTGTTAGCTGTAATTTTCTGAACCGAATCTTATTTGTTAGCTGCATTGGTTGTTCATCCCTTCAGAAAAAGACTATTGATGTCATTCTTTATGGGAAATAAGTCGCTAATATGATTCCTATTTATTGACTGTATGGATTCTACTTTTAGAGCTAGAGGAATGACACTCTTATCATTCCTTGTATCATCAAGTAATGGGTTAATAAAACGAATTTATATTTCTTTAATTTTCCAATTTTTTCTAATAGCAACGTTGCTTTTTAGCAACATACAAATAAGTTTTTAAAATAGATTTCATTCAGAAATAGTATTGAATTTTAGTAAGGTCAAAAGTCAAAATCTAAAAGTCAAAATTATTTTTACACGGGAATAAAGCTTATGGCAGAAGGTAGAGCCAGAGGGCAGAAGGAAAGCCTTTTCACAGAGAGGTGACAAGCTGCTTCGATCTCCACTTATGCTTCGAGTGCAATATACAATATATTATTTCCGATGCAATTGAGACAATTTACTCGATTTATCTTATCCGTATCGCTCTATACTAAATTAAGTGCGAAAGTATGATTTTGTTTCGCGCAAAGATGCAAAGAAGATCGCTAAAAGTATTCTGTTAAGTATCTAATTTTCTACCACGAACTCCATGAATTTTTAAGGCATCGCTGAGGGTGGAACAATAGTTAGGTAAGCCGAAGCTGCTAGGATTGATAATATTTTTATAAGTAAAATAGCGATATTGCAAACAAAATCTATCCCAGTCTGCCATTTGAATGCGGAATAAAACTATAAATAAATTGGTCAAGGATAGATATAGAGGAATGCGAAAATAAATCTTTTTATTGAGATATTTACAAATTTCTTCTATAACCTGGTTAGCGGTTAATAGCTCTTGTCCGAGAACGTAGTGAGTTAGTAATTGGTAATGGGTAGTTGGTAGTTGGTAGTTGGTAGTTGGTAGTTGGATGGTACGTGGTACGTGGGGTGTGGGGTGTAGTGTTTTTTCTCCCTCAGCTCTCTTCTCCCTGCTCCCTTTCATCAAATATTTCACGACTTGAGCAACATCTCGTCCGTGAATAAAATGGAAGCTGCCTTCTGTTTTGAAGAAACGGGCGATGTTAATCCACTTGGCAACATCGGGTAAGCCAGCAGATAGGTGAGAGTATGGTTTCTGGGCATCGCCTCCCAGGACTAAAGTGGGAAATAGAACGGTAATTTTAGGGGCGATCGCTAATTCTGGTAATCTACTTAAAGTTTCATATTTAGAACGAATATAATCTATGCCAAGTGTTCCTGCTTCTTTTAACAAGTTATTTTGACGATCCAAAACGCTAGCTGTAGAAAAGTAAATGACCTGCTGACATTTTTCTGGATCGAGTAAATTTAATAGTTGAATTGTTTTATTAACGTTAATTTCAAAAGTATCTTCGCCACCCCAAACAGTAGCTACTAATACAGCAATATCAATTGTTTTCAGTAAATCAGCAAACTGTTCGATATTAGCTAAATCGCCCTGTAATATTTTTACACCAGGGCGAGTAATATCTACTTGTAGTTTCTGAGGATTTCTAACTAGTAAATATAGTTCGTAGTCAGTTTCTTGAATTAAAATTTCAGAAATATAGTGACCGATACAACCGCTAGCGCCAGTGACTAAAATTCTCATAGTTAGTGGCTGGTGGCTAGTGGCTGGTGGCTTGACCTAAAGTGTGTTAAATTATACATATATTTTTTACTATACTGAAATGAGCCTTCATAGTTATCAAGATCTCAAAGTTTGGCAATTTGGGATAGATTTAGCTGTTCTAGTTTATCAGTTGACTCAAGCTTTTCCGAAACAAGAAACATATGGTTTGTCATCTCAGATACAACGTGCAGTTGTATCTGTTACTTCTAATATTGCAGAAGGTGCAGCAAGAGATTCAACCAAAGAGTTTTTACACTTTTTATCAATTACACTTGGTTCTTTAGCAGAACTGGAAACTCAATTAATTTTGGCGCAACGGTTGTCATATGTAAGCGAACAAGATTTACAAATTCTTTTATCAAGAACTTCTGAGATAGGTAGGATGGTTAGAGGTTTGCAAAAATCTTTAAAAGCAAAACTCTATCCACCAGTCACTAGCCACTAGCCACTAATATCTAATCTGTTTAGCAGTTTCAAAGAAGAATCTTACATTATCCTCTGGAGTGTCGGGTAAGACACCATGACCCAGATTGAGAATATGCCCTCTCGTACCTGCTTTTTTCACCGTATCGTAAATGCGATCGCGAATAAATTCATGAGAACCAAATAACACCCCAGGATCGAGATTTCCTTGCACGCCAATTTGATTTCCCAGTCTCGCCCGTGCGTCTGCCATGTCTACAGTCCAGTCTACGCTGATTAGGTCTGCACCACTGCGCGCCATTCTTTCTAATAAACCTGCACTTTCAGCTACCAAAAGAATCAGGGGTGTATCGGGATGGGTTTGTTTAACTTGTTGAAATACTCGCTGTTGATAGGGTAAAGCGAAAGTTTCGTAATCTTGAGGTGAAAGTTGACCCGCCCAAGAATCGAACATTTGTACGACTTGAGCGCCGCAGTCAATTTGGTAGCGAACGTAAATGGCGATCGCATCTGCTAGTTTTTCTAGTAGCTGGTGCAATACTGTCGGGTTAGAAAATGCCATTCCCTTAATAATGGAATAGGTCTTAGAACCTTTTCCTTCAACTGCATAGGCTGCAAGCGTCCACGGCGCACCGACAAAGCCTAAAACTGTAGCTTTATTCCCGACTTCGGCTCGAAGTGCCTGTAATATTTCTTTAATAAAAGGTAAGGATTCTGCTGGTTCTAACTGGCGCAAAGATTCAATTTGCGCTTGAGTCCGAATCGGCGAGTGAATGATTGGTCCCTTGCCTTCCGCAATGTCCATATCAATTCCCAAACCAGGCAACGGCGTGACAATATCGGAAAATAAAATTACGCCATCTGGTTGAAAAGCTCTCCAGGGTTGCAAAGAAACCTCAATCGCTACTTCGGGAATTTCAGAACGCTCCCGAAATGATGGGTACTTCTCGCGTAAATCTCGATACGCCTTCATATAGCGACCTGCCTGCCGCATCATCCATACTGGCGGGCGGTCTACTTCTTCTCCACGAGCAGCCCGTAGCAAGTGGGGAACCTGGGTTGCAACAACCATTCTTGCGCCTTGTAATCTTTCTGCAATTCTTTAGCGTATCATCGATCGTCATGCGATTTTTACACGAGCCTGTCAGAAATAGGAGAAAAGTTGCTAATTTCCTACTCCCATCTGTATTTGTACTTATCGTGAGTTGCTTCTATCGCTTGCTATCAACAAACTTGAAGCTTGACACAGCTGACACGGTATAGCGTCGAGTTACTTTTTCGTAGAGTAGCATTAACCGCCACGCGCAGCACAAGTTATTAGCAGATTGGATGCGATCGCTATCCAAAAACCTTGTTATAATTTACAAAAATATAATTTGTTTAATTTAAGTTAAACGATTTAATTAATCTTGATGTTGTCGATATTGTCGAGCTTTTGTAACATAGAAGATGAGCTATCTTTAGTTAGGTAAGTATTTTTTGTTACCGTCGATCGCACAAACACAACTATATATTTGTATTTGCTGGATATATTGAGTAAAAATTAATGCAGTCCAGTTAATAAGATCTGGCGATCGCCAAAATAAATAATTTGCTAGCGTCATAAAATTAGTTGACAAGCAAAAAGCAAGAACCAGCAATTAAGAATCAAAAGAATTGCCCTACCTCCGAAAATATACTTCTTTAGATAGATCGGACAAATAGACAAGCAAAACTCTCAGTAGAGATACTGAACTCTATTATTCGCTATACCTGTAAATATAGTATCCGTGGTCTTGCTACTAAAGAAGACAGTATTTTTGAATGCCGATCGAGGGAAGAAATATGGATAATAAGGCTGACTTTTTAAAACAGCACGTAGCGCAAACACAAATTGTACGGGAAGTAAAACTGAGCGAACAAACTGTAAATGAAACAAAATCACCTCAGTTTAATACTTCCGATCTGCTCATGCTTTTAGGTCCGATTGGCTTTATTATGGGCTGGACAATTTTGTTTTTAATGCTATCTAAAATTGGAGTTGCGGCGCGAGATGAACTCTTGTTTACAATCAAGCGCTTTCAAAAAGTACCCTGTCGAAACTGTCAATATTTTACCAACAATCCTTATCTCAAGTGTGCTGTCAATCCTTGTGCCGTTTTAACAGAAGAAGCACTGAAATGCTCTGACTATAGACCAGCGGAAAAGGTTGAAGAATTAGACGACGAAGATTAGCGTAAAAGACTGAGAGGAGAAAATAGAAGGAACAAGGGAGACAAGGGGGACAAGGGAGACAAGGAAGCAGAGGAGAATAAATAACTCTTAAATCTTCATTTTTAACTTTTAACTTTTGACTTTTAATTTAGTTAATATTTGCCATAATCGCGTTGCAAATCGAATAGGACTTTCTCGGCATACCACTGAATAGTTCTACCAGGATTCCGGTCTTTCGCTGCACTGAGAAGTCTATTTGCGGCTTGGCGATCGCCATGTAACAGTAGCAAGAGTTTTTTTTGTAGCGGGCGGGAAACCTGTTCTATCCTAATGGCACTATCGCTATCTCCACTTTCTTCGCTATCATGTGGTTTTTGGCGACGAGGCGATGAAAATGGGGTGGTTTTGCTTTTGCCATGCTTTCTTGGCTGCACCCACCTGAGTCGGCGGCGAGATTGTTGAGAACGATAATAAGCAAACATGAATCCGAATATGAGTGCAAATACAATTACTACTCCTAGTAATACAAAAAGTCTCTGCATAGATATGACACTAATAGTAAGTAACTTGAATTGGTGCTGCGAGTAGACAACTATGAATCTTCTGTATTTATAGTTCCCAATCTGTTACAAAATTTACTTTCATATGACGTATCAATACTTAAAGCTTCAATGAATTTTTTTCAGAAAAATAACTTTTCGTCTCTGTTGCCGTCGCTGAACTCTCAAGTTTGGATTTTGGCAAGCGGTCGCTTCCTATCAAATGTAGGTACGGGGTTTACCCTGTTTTACGCGCCAATTTTTTTCGTCAACCAAGTCGGCTTATCTGCCACTGCTGTCGGCTGGGCGTTGGGTAGTGCTTCTATTTCTGGAGTTGTGGGACGAATTTTGGGGGGAGCATTTTCAGATTCACAGTTTTGGGGTCGTCGTCGCACTCTCTTACTATCAGCAGCGATCGCGGCGATCGCCTGTTTTGTCCTCGCCATTACTCCAGATTTCACCACTTTAGTTATCGGCAACTTACTCCTGGGACTGGGACAAGGTTTGTATTGGCCCGCAACTGAAGCTGTTGTTGCCGATGTAACATCCACCGACCAACGCCGCGAAGCTTACGCCGTGACTCGCTTAGCCGACAATCTCGGTCTAGGGATGGGAATTGTATTTGGTGGCGTTTTGATTGGGACGACAGGAGCTTATCGAGCGCTATTTATTTTAGATGGGTTATCGTTTCTAATTTTCTTAGCCGTCGTCTATTTTGCGATCGCCGAAACTCGACCGCAGGAGAATCAAACTGGAGCGTTTGCGCCTGGGAGTTGGCAAATAGCCTTGAGCGATCGCAGCTTATTAGTGTTTGCGATCGTCAATATTATTTTTACAACTTACATCGCCCAGCTACACAGCACCCTACCCCTTTATCTGAAAAATTTTGTTCCAGTTGGCAGTGGAGGTCAAGGATTTACTGAAACTACAATCAGCATTTTATTCGGCTGGCATATGGCTATGGCGATCGTGACTCAGTTACCTGTGGCACGCGCTTTAAAACGTTTTACTCATCCTCAAGCTTTAACAATCTCTGCCTTGATGTGGACTTTAGGCTTTTTCTGTATTTGGATAACAGGAACAGTTGCTAGTGGTCAAATCACTTGGGCAATTTTAGCTTTAAGTCTACTGGCGATCGCCACTGTTGCTTACACTCCCTCTGCTTCCGCATTGATTACCGACCTCGCACCTCCAGCTCAAATTGGTATCTACTTTTCCATCAACTCTCTATGCTGGGCAGGCGGGTATTTCATCGGACCGCCCTTGGGTGGTTGGGCATTAGACCAGTCAGCCGCGATCGCAGATAGTTTTTGGTTGGGTTCAGCCCTTAGCGTGGCGATCGTCGTGGGAATTTTACAGTATTTACGCCGCTTATTAGGGAGCAGGGAGCAGGAACGAGCTGGGAGCAGTGGGGGGACAAGGAGGACAAGGAAGACAAGAAAGACAAGAAAGACAAGGGGGACAGGGGAGTAATTCTGGTTCCACCAGCCACCAGTCACTAGCCACTCTTTACTGATAACAGATAATTACAATCAGGGGAAATACGCAAGGCAAAAGTTAATTTGGAAGAATAAAATTAATTGCCTTCCAGTTAAGTCTTGAAGAGGCTGCGATCGCAGCCGATTGATGTATTTGTGAAAGACAAATGCAAAAATTTTTCATGCCTAGATCGGTAGGTATTTGTTTACCTGTCCGCAGCTTTGCTGTTTTTCGTCAGAAATGAAGTTTATAATTAAGTATCAATTTACTTCCTGGTTGCCACAGCTTAATTCACAAGTTTGGATACTGGGAATTGGTCGTTGTATTTCCCAACTAGGTATCGGTTTTACCTTATTTTATACAACCATATTTTTTGTCAATCAGTTAGGATTTTCTGCCACTAGTGTTGGTTTAGCTTTAGGCAGCGCATCAGTTGCAGGCATATTGGGTCGGTTGGTGGCAAGTTCTTTATGCGACTCGTCCGTATGCGGTCGCCGTCGAACTCTATTACTTTCCGCCACGTTAAGCGCGATCGCCGCAGCCATCTTAGCCGCAACCAATAGCTTTGCACTCTTAGTTATCGGGAACTTACTGTTGGGGTTTGGACAGGGTTTGTACTGGCCCACTATTGATACTGTCATCACCGATTTAATTTCTCCCTCACAATGCCAAGACACTTTTGCCGTGATGCGAGTCATGGACTATGTAGGCTTAGGTGTAGGAATTCTTCTAGGTGGGGAAATAGTCGGTTTAACAGGCGCATATAGAGCGTTGTTTTTGTGCAACGCTGTAGGATTTGTTGTTTTCTTCATGCTGGTCTATACAAAAGTTACAGAAACTTACCAACCGCAGAAATCAAGTTCTCGAATTAAAGGCAATTGGTCAGCAGCCTTGAGCGATCGCTGTCTTTTGGTCTACGCGATCGCTAATACGATGGCGGTTGTATATGCCTCGCAGTTTCAAGCCGTGCTACCTCTGTACTGGAAAAACTTCGCCGTCGCAGATAGTACGGTCGAGCAAGGATTTTCAGTCACCACAATTAGCATCCTGTTTGGCTGGCACGTACTTTTAGCGATTGTTTGTCAATTACCAATTACCCGTGCTTTGAAGCGCTGGAGTCCCCCTCATGCAATGATCTTTTCTACCTTAATGTGGGCATTAGGTTTTGTTGTCATTTGGGTAACAGGTATAGCGCCATCGGTTCGCCTCGGCTGGGCGATCTTAGCAACAGAAATTTTTGCGATCGCTGCTGTATCCCTAACTCCTGCTGCGGTATCGATCGTCAACAGCTTAGCTCCCCCCTCACAACGCAGCGTTTATTTCGCGATCAACTCCCTCTGTGGTTCGCTCGGCTACATCATCGGTCCTCCTTTAGGAACATGGGTATTAGATCGATCGCCTCAGATGGCAGATAGATATTGGTTGTTTTTAGCTGCGAGTACAGTATTCACGATCGGCATTTTGCAATACCTGCATCGTTTGTTGCAACAACGAACAGTTGTCAGTTATCAGTAACTAGTAGCTGGTGACTAGTGGCTAGATTTTCTCCCTCAGTTCCCGATCGCTTTGCGATTCTCTCTTCTCCCCGACTCTTGTACGGGTGGGTTTTGAACCAAGATATATTGCCTCATCTGCGCGATCTTTCACTAAACCCGCCCCTACGACTCCCTACTCCCTGCTCCCTCATGTGGACTGATGTAATTAGCATATTTCTCAAGTCAAATTGCCCTTTATGTCAGCGTCCGACTGGGAAAGTATTCTGTGTTGATTGCACCAGACAACTACAGCACTGTCAACTAAGCGATCGCCATGTCCGTTCTACAACAGAAATCCCAGTATTTGCTTGGGGAATCTATGGAGGAGCGCTCAAACGGGCGATCGCGGCTCTAAAGTACGAGAAAAAATCTCAAATCGCTCAACCGTTAGGGTTCTGGCTGGCTGATGCTTGGTTAAATCTCCCATCGACTTCAAGCCAGCCAATTGTCATTCCAATTCCACTGCACGCAACCAAGTTAAGGGATCGCGGCTTCAACCAAGCGGAGTTATTAGCGCGGAGTTTTTGTCAGATGACGGGGCTAAAATTGCGACCTGACACCAATATCTGTAGCTTTGAGTATGAATTATGAGTATGCTTCGATTCAGGAAACGACACAAAACTTAAATCAAACCTTGAGACAACAGATAGAAACATACCCACTAGACATGAAAAAGCCCACCGACTTGGAAGTGGAGGGCAGTAGTTAGGGTGTCGTACATAAATCAATCGGGTGTGTACTCTATCAAATCGCTAGGAGTGCATTTTAAATAGATACACAAATCATTAAGAGTTTTACTCGGGTCGGAGAAAGGGGGTATACCTTTTGAATTCCTCCAATTTGATAGTGTCGTGCGATTTACCTTTAGCAACGCAGCTAAGTCCTTAGAAGACATATCTCTATCTGCCATCACTGTTTTTAATTTCCATCTAATAACCAAGGGTCTCTCTTTAACTGTCATACATCTTTTGCAGTCTACTATACCTCTAATTTTATACCAATCTTAACTTAACAAGCAAAATAGTTAGTTCATTAGTTTGCATTTGCAGTCTATTGGGCTATATTTAATGTATGGAGAAAAGCAAAAGCAACCGCCAAGCCTAGAGAACTAAAACGGTTGCCTGCACCCAAGTAAGGATGTACCAATCATGTTACCACTTCAAACGATTGATGCTCACGGAATTCCTACCGCAGAGCTGTGTTACGACGAAGAACCACAAGATACTTTCCAAATCTCAAATGAAATCACGTATCTCAGCGTTGACCCCAGCGATACGGAAGTAGGATTACACCTCATCCTGGTGGTGCTTTCTAACGACAATAACCGGATGCACTATGTAGATTGCCTATGTCAAGCCACAGACATGTGCAGGGCGCTTCTAGAGGCTGCTCAGGTGATATATCAAGTATTTAGACCTGCGGACTACACCATAGTTAATTTCTGGGAGAGGCAAGACGCACCTTTCTGATTAGGAAGTAGTAGAGGAGCGGGCTTATGGTCTAGTTAATGACATACCACTTTCCATAGGCTCTGCCCTTCTCAAAGCATCTATCTCTACTAATAGCGGTGATTGAGTAATTTTTCAATCTTTACCACTATATGCAAATCGCGTCTAACGTAGGGATACAAATCAATCAATCAATCAGCCATGCGTAAAACAACGAATGAGTATTCGGTTCAGAGAAACGTGCATCTACCTGTGACGATGGTAGAGCGCGTAAGTGAGATAGCAGACGAAGAGAAGGTGTCATTTGCAGAGATAGTAAGAAGGGCAATTGCAGAGTATTTGAGCAAAACAGTAAATCAACCACACAAACAGGAGGGTTATGGGACTAATTGACGATATGTACGACACGGCACGAAGGAAAACCGAATGTGGAATTTATGACCTTGTTTTTCTTGTCGTCCCAGGTAAGCCAGAATTTTCTAACGAAGATGGTACTATCCGCGCAGTGAGGGTTAAGGGCGTGGAAGACCTACAAAGTTGTCCGTTGAATTTCAGACACGAACAGGTGAAGAAACTCACTGCTCCTAGCGATGACGAAATAGACAAACGTGTTGAAGGGTTGGTAGACCTGTACAAGCGTAATGCTGAAGCTTTTAATCGTGACTTCAACATGACGCATATCGACCGCAGTATGCACTTCAAACCTTTTACTGAGCAGGAGAAACTGACTCTACTAATCTTGGAAATTGCTGCGGTACACGCTCGGACAGAAGGGAGCGAACGATTTACTGTAGACTCTCTACACGTCTGTCTCGTTGAGTCACTAGGCGACTATAGCCATCCCAAAGCTAGAACCTACAGGGCGCTAGAGAGGGGTGTCAAATGCGGTCTATTTGACAAAAGCAAGGTTAAAAGTAGGGTTCAGTATTCGCTCAGCGACAGTGCTAAGAACACGTATACGGACATAATGAGCGAAATGATTGTCACTTACCTGCGTGCAGTCACATCTCTAAAAATTGGCACTACAAAAGTACCCTCTCTCACAGCAGAGTCCGCTTTGGACATGCTGTTTGAAGCCACGACGAAAATGGTCAAGTTCTATATTTGTGGTCATTACTAAACAAGGAGTTTAAAAATGTCATTCACAACTGAAACAGTAACGATTTCCGAATACACGGCTATTGAAGATACGGAGGCTGGTGTAGGGATATACCTGAACCAAGCAAAGAAACCTTTCTTCGTCATCGACATTCCACACCGCAAGATTCTGCTCAATAAGAGTCGAATGCCAGCAACAACTTGGAGACTGGTGTTTGATGCGATTCAAGCCTTTGCTGACGCACACATGACCGAAGACGAATACTCAGCCTTGTATGGTCTGGGAGATACACGTCCAACCGCCGATATGTGGCAGTACAAGCCTTACGGACTACCAAAAGAGATGTACGTGGAATACTACACCAAACCTCAATACGTTATTCGTGACGGTAAGGCTGTACTTCTCGACGAAGGTGGCGAACGCAGGATGAAACCTAAGATTGAATTCGTGTACGCCACTGAAATAGACCGCCATTGTGTGGAAAATCATGGTGCTACTTACGAGATTAAGAAAGTGGTGCGTAGTAAGAATCTTGTCTTCGACCGTCTACTGTCAGCAACTGCTGTAGAAGCTTAAAAGTCAAAAGCTGCTCTTGAGTGTACCAGACCCAGGAGCAGCCTACACAACGGAAGCAGCTTAAACATCAACTAGATAATTGGAGAATAACATGATTTCCATGACTTTTGAGACTAGGAATTTTGAAGAAATTTGCAGTGAATATGAAAACACTTATTGCCTTAGTGACAACACTCGCTATATCTATATCTCCATCTGTCTGTACTGAAGAGGTGATTTCAAATGCTTAGCTCTAAACTTCAAGCTTTAATTATCAAAAGCTACAAGTTCAACCGAGAACAAAAGTTGTGGCTGATGAAATACGTAGAATCCATAGCTAACCGTGACCCTAAGCTTTTTATCAAACTGTTAAACGAGTCTGATGAGAGGTGGGGAACAGAGACGGCACTCAGAATACACGAAGCTGCAACTTACTTGCTTTCACGTCAGGACATGGAGTGGGGTAATCGTGTTGCAGAGGTGGCTATACAACTGCTGCGTTTAGAAAACCAACTTGCACAGTAAAACTAACGAGGATTTCTCTGCATCAGCTCCAGCTTTAATTATGGAGGCACCAAGTTGGTTAATAAAACCCACAGCAGTAGCCGCAGCATTAGCCACTACACCAGTCAGTCCCGCTGCTATGCCTGTAAAGATGCCTGACGTAACAGAGTTGATGCGAGTAGACGCACCACGCATATGCTCTGTAAATCCACGCTCAACTCAAAGTGACCACCAGCTATTCGTCCACCACTGTGTCCAAATTCAGTTACTTGGCGTTTGGCAGGGTCTAGGTTTAACTTGACATCGATTGCTACGCTAGCTATTTTAGGCATATATACTCACTTATCTGTAAGGTGGTTTGGAGTAGGGGTATGCAGGGATATCGGCATCAGTTAACTGATACTGTTCTGACTCTGGGATGTGGAATCTAGCAATTGCAAAGTTGAGGTCGTTGGTTATAGCTTTCCAACCTTGTTCTTTAGCTGTTTCCCACTCTAACCGAGTATGCAATGCAAACTGTTTGGTGTCGGGGTGGTAACAAGCTACTTCTCCAATTCTAGTTATGCACGCATTACGAGGCTTACAGCGTTCGTTGCTGGCAAAGAAGCGGAGTATGGATTGATAAGCCTCATAGGGTCTTATATTTGCTTGCTCGGATTGATACTGAGCTTCTGCTGCATCGCGTTGTGATTGTAGTTCCAATGCTTCTTGGTAAATTTCTTCAGGTGTCATGATGGTTTTAGCTCCTTAATTTAATGGTTTGGCGACGTAAGCGTAGTAGTCCACAGGGTCAGCAGCACCCATTCTTTCGGCTCTGACATGTACGTAAGCAGCCAGTGGCATGATGCTAGTCACGTAAACACTTTGGACATTTAGACGGCTCTTAGTTGGCGTACCTGATGTCGGTGTCCAAGATGCTACAGGTGTATACGTACCATTTTCAGTGGTAGCTACTTCAAGGTGAAATCTCCAGTAGTTCACACCCGCTGAAAAGTTAGCAACGGTATTCCTTTGCGCAATCACCACCTCGAAACTAATTGACTTCCGCACTGGAAGAAACTTACCTGGTTCAGCAAATGTGTTTGCTACCGTTCCCGCTGTTTCAGGACGCAACACCAACTCTTTATCTAAAGTCCCATCAACCTTTCTGTCTGCTAACATAATTTACCTCACTAGTTGGTTTCAAAGTTTTGCCATAGAACTGCTGTAACGTTACACCCCTATACGTGACACCATCCAAGGTTTGCGTACTGAGGGCATCTTCCGTATATGAATATTTACTAACCAGAGCATAGAATAGTGAACAGTTTTAGGTTGCGGCGTAAGCAACATGTTTCTCACGAAAAAAGT
>NZ_RSCK01000076.1:6936-31745 GCF_003991895.1 Chroococcidiopsis cubana SAG 39.79 | reverse complement strand
TGCAAAACTTTTTTCGTGAGAAACATGTTGCTTACGCCGCAACCTAAAACTGTTCACTATTCTATGCTCTGGTTAGTAAAACCTGGTCTACGACCTCAAAGCTAGCTGCTTCATATAAAACTTCTGGCTCTAAATGCTCGATCGCATCAAATATCTGTAATTGTTCTGCTACTTCACTACTAAGGATCTGCCAGCCAGGATAATCCTGCTGGTCGCGCATCCACTAATCGATAAAGGCATAAGCCCGTTGTCCAGGCGTGATAACTCGATCTGCTAACTGAGGCGGAATTGCACCGTGCAGCGATTTAGCGAAATGAGTGACTAGCAACTGCACGAATAACTTGTTTAAGCTGGGATTTTGCGTAGGGAAGTCGGTGTGTTCTTGGACTATCTCCCAGAAGGCTGCTGGGGAGACAAAACGCTCAATGTCAGACCAAAGGGAATTATCGGACTCTAACAATCCTCCTAGCAGCACCCGTCGGATCAACGTACCTGCGTCAGGGACTTTTAAGCCTGCGAGAACGGAAAGCATGGCGAGGAGTAATCCCCGTTCGTCGCTATCAGGGGAGATAGCCATTGCTTGCAGGGCTTCTGTGCGCTTGCGGTTTTTGAAAAATTTTATCTGTTCTCGAATTACACTCTCTAGGCGGCGCTGGCGCAGTCCTAAATCGGCGTAGATCAGAGCAGCAGGATCGGCAGAGAAGGTTAAGCCGCTCTTTTGGATATCCAGCAGCCAGTTTTCTTGGGGCGCAGGTTCGGGAAAAGGGGCGTACAGGAGAAAGGCTTGAGTCGGTTGCTCGATTAATAGGCGATACTTGACGGTGAAGGGAGTGTCAATCAGTTGGATTTTCTCTACACCTTCGAGCTGGAGTTCGTCGAAACTGCTGGCAAATTGCCGATCGGGATCGTACCAAAATACAACCCGTTGTCCTGAGTGCGACCAACGGGCGGAATCATGGAAGAGGTTTTCTAGGGTGTTTTGGATACGGGCGGTGTTCATTCTCCTGGTTTTTCTGCTTCAGCAATTTGTAATTGTTGTACTTGTTCCACCGTTAAACCTGTCACTCTTGCCACTACTTCAATAGACATTCCCTCTTTTAACATATTGATCGCAACACGTCGAATCCCCTGTTCGATACCTTCAGCTCGACCTTCAGCTCGACCTTCAGCTAGTAATAATTGATAAGTTACTGACTCTTGCATAATATCTCTCCGTAGCAAACGCTGAATCTCTTCTTCTTCCAATACTAGCCCAGCTAGGATGAATGCAGATGCAGCAAGATTGCTCTGCGTTCGTTGGTTGGTAATATTGTTAATTACTGTTGCGACTTCCTGCAAAGTATTAGTTTTATTATCGGTATTACTTAAAACAGCAAATGGAAGTAAGCCAGGAGTTTGCAAAAATATTTCTGTTGGTTGTTCCCATAGACGAATTACTTGGAAGCGATGAAATGTTTCTTCAAGAGTAAATGTAGTTTGCCCAACCAGTTCTGAATTAGTTTTTTGTAAATAAATCACTACTTGACGCATCTGTTTGCGAGGAAAGCGACGATATACCCGCAAACGGTAGTCTGCCATGCGAAAAGGAATATTTCCATCCGGTTGAGTTTGAAATTCGATGTGCAAAACTATTTCATCTGATTGCCGTAAGATGAGAGCATCGGCACGAATTGGTTCTAGGGAAAGTTCTTTAGGACTTAACTGGGTTAAGGCTATTGGTTCGCCTAGCAGCCAAGTAGCGAAATCGTTGGAAAAATTCTCGACTAGGAACTTACAGAGATTATCGAACATGAAAAAGTTAATATTTGTGAATCTAAAAAAAGAGGAGGTTTTGCAATGAACGAGCTAGAAAAATATCGTAGTGCTATCAAAGTTATATTAACAGAATATTATGAAATAGCTAATATTCAAGTTACGGAAAATAGAGAAGTTGAGGCAAGCGATCGCCTAGCTTTTGATGAAACACGAGATCAATATCTTTGGTTTCGTTTTGGTTGGGAGGGAAAAAAGCAGATCAAGTATATCATCATGTATCTCTGCATTAAAAACGGCAAAATTTGGGTTGAAACAGATGCAACTAATTTCTGCGTTGTTGACGATTTACTATCTGCTGGCATCCCTCAAAGTGATATTGTTTTAGGGTTTCATCATCCCAGTAAACGAGAATTGACAGAATTTGCTATTGCTTAATACCATTTCTGTTTATCATTACACCAGTTTCAATCCTATAGCCCCCCTTAAAAAGGGGGGTTGGGGGGATCTTCTAGGCGCGAAGTTTGAAAGAAATGGTATGACTCATTACAATAACTCCCTTTTCCATTGAGAAGCTTTCTCTAAATCTGCCATTTTTAAATCAGAGCCTTCATAAACCAAGCCTTTGAAGCGAGTGTAGTTGTAGGCTACTCCATCGTCAAGGTTGAGTGTAATTCGCGCATCGGCTAGGGTTTGCAGCTTGGCTTGGTAATCTCGCAGTTCTAGCTGTTGGGCTTGCAGTTCTTTTAAGCGGTTGGTGGCGGCTTTTTTAGCGGCGCTGGAACTGGCGTTGTCTAGCTGTTGTTGTGCGCGTGCAATTTCACCGTCTAATTTGACTTGCAATTCCAAAACGTAATCGGTGCGGATGCGGGCGAGGGTGTCTTCGTTGTAGCGGTGTAAGTAGACTAATGCGCCAAAGGCTCGTTTTTTACCACTAGTAAATAGCCAGTAAATAGGACGCTTTTTATAAGTTTGAATGTGGTCGGAGATGAATTCTTGCACAAAGTAGCGACGGATGCGTTCTTGGGCACTTTCTCCGTTTTTAAGTTTGAGGGCGTTGGCGATGAAATTGAGATTTTCGGTGAGGGTTTCGGGACTGTAGGCGACGCGCAGAAATTCTATGAAGCGGGTAACGATGTCGTCATCAAAGTATGCTTGGTCGGTAATCGGAATAATTGCGTTGCTGCTGGCGGGGAAGGATTGGTGTAGGGTGGGGTCAAAAGGTTGTCCGGCGTGAATGAGTCTTGGTTTATCGAGGGAATAGCGCCCCATCATGCAGCCAACTGCGTAGGATATGAGGGAACGGATATCTCTATCTAAGTCGGCGCGGCGGATGGTGATTTGGTCGTCGGGTACTTCTGGGGTGAGTTCGTCTTGTAAGCCGTAGGCTTCTATCCAGTAGCGGTTGTTTTCTTCTTCGAGGCGTTGGAGTTCGCGGAAGGCGTATTCTGATTTGTCTTGCCAAATGGTGAAGGCTTCGCTGAGGTGTTTGGTGTTGTGACGTAATAGCGGATGGGTTGGGAAGTCCCAGGAGGTTTCAAAATTGTCCCAGTCTTGGCAACTTATGTTAATAGCTTGTCCTGCTAACTCATAATTTATGGGTTTTTTAAGAGATTCAATGACAGGTAAATTAGCAACATTGCCCACTTGAAAGTTTAGTGTAGGATTCATTATTTTCATAAACTCAAAAGCAACATTACTACATAAAAACCCTGTAAAAGAATTAATAATATCTTCATTAGGAAATGCGGAGGAACCACCTACATCGAAAATAAATCCTTTACCTGAATACCTAACTCCAAAATATGAAGAGCTTACAAAAGACCAAGTTATACCTTCTTGAAAATAGAATGCCTCTCCGGGTAGAGAATATGATTGACCAGATTCCACTCTATACTTTCTAATTTCACGTCCATTATTTT
Organism: Chroococcidiopsis cubana SAG 39.79; assembly: GCF_003991895.1. Classification (NCBI taxonomy): domain Bacteria; kingdom Bacillati; phylum Cyanobacteriota; class Cyanophyceae; order Chroococcidiopsidales; family Chroococcidiopsidaceae; genus Chroococcidiopsis; species Chroococcidiopsis cubana. The sequence continues at coordinate 28,071 of NZ_RSCK01000076.1, read as the reverse complement.
GATAATTAACTACATAATCATTATTACCGTACCATTTTCTAAACTCTCCTCCTTTGTTATATGGAAACCATTTCAAACAAAATGAGTTTACTGTTTCTTTTGATAAATTTATACCAAATAATTTTATATTTATTTCGTACCAAAATCTTAAAAATCTCTGATTATTACAAGTGAATAATCCAACACAGGGTTGCGCGTATTTTTTTATATTTTCCGCTTGCCCAAAAATTTCTAAAACTCTATTACTAGCCCAATAAGCGATCGTACTTCCTGGTATCTTAGCAAAATCAGCTTGATTAACTCCAAAATACCTATGTTCACCACTGAGGTATTTTTTCTCTTTCGACTCAGCACTATTATAATTAACTAAACGAACATAATTTCCTGTTCTATCTTGAGGGCTTTGTTTACTCAATACAAAAGTTGTTGATTGTACAACTTCGCCACCTATTTCAGGAAAGGCTCTTGCTCCCAAGTGAACCATTGACTCTATAGTGTATTTTGTCAACAATTCTTTTCGTAAATTTTCATAACTGCTGAGAAACATCCAAGACTGTTGATTTATAGTTGCCATGAATCCAGTATCAACAGCCATTTTGATACCTAGCTCCATAAAAACAGCAAATAAATCACTTTTACTGTTTTGATAATTCGTATTAACAAACTTTTTGACTACATCATTAAACGAACCACTACCCATATACGGTGGATTTGCTACCACTACCCAATATTGCTTGCTCAACAACTCCGCTTGTAAAAGTAATCCCCGCAAAGCTGGAACATATTCTCGAAATAGTGGATTGCGATCGCTGTTTTCCAACTTTTCCAATTGCGCCTTCAACTTCTGTGCATCAAAAGGTGGTGGCGTAATCAAACTTCCCAAATTGTCTGCATTCTTAAAAGCCTCAACTAGCGGTTCCCAATCTTCAGCTTTCAATTCCGCAGCAGGCGGTAAAGTCTGACTATGAGTAGGACGCACCGCTGTAATATTCAAAGCAGGTGGCTGCCGCAGAATCCGCGAATTTTTCGCCCGTGCCTTCATCAACACGGCAAAACTTGCCAACTGCGCCGCACGTTCATCAATATCTAAACCATACAAATTGTGCGTCAAAATCAACGCCGGAATATCCCGTTCTAGATAACCTTGCTCCTTGTAAATCTCAAACAGCAAATCAAACGCATACACTAATATATGACCGCTACCACAAGCAGGATCGATCGCAGTTAAATCTTGAGGCGTTAGCGATCTAAGATCTTCATTTTCTCCACTACTATTATTAGGGTTTTCCAAATAATAGGGCATATGTTCCCGCAATTTGGATTCAGGATGCGCCTCTAACCACAACCCCCCTAAACTATTCTCCACCATATACCGGACAATCCAATGGGGGGTAAACAGTTGCGTTGCTGCTGGAATATCCGCTGCTGAAACCTTCGACTTTGCCCCAATCACCTCATCCTTGCGTTCGGAAATGTAGAACTGGTACAGCCAACCCACTACCTCAATATCCTGCCAATCCTCCTCTGGAATCTCCTTTACCAACCGCCGCACAATCGAATCCTGATTTAAAAGATTCCCAGGTAAAAACAGTGCTTGGTAGTTTTGGCGAGTATCAAACAGTGCGGGAATTCCTTCTGCCAAAGCTTTACACTGAGCCATCAACAGACGACGATAGAGAAATTCATCGGGATTAGGATCGCGACTAGCAAAACTACGCCACTCATTGAGAGTATCCAAATCAAGCCCTGGTAAATCCCCCATTTCCGCGATGTAGCTGTAGCGACCTGCAATTATAAATGCTCAAACCAGCAATCAAGACATTTTCAAACCAGGATTATTTGCAACTATAATTTCGTTTGAACCAGGATTAAATGCAACTGAACCAGAATTAAGGGTCCTCCGCAATTTTGGTGATGCAGAAGAATGTTACGGATGAGCGATCGCTCTTGACTGGAGACAGAATGAGGCGATCGCCATTAGCTGAACCCAAAAGATTTCATTTGCTGCGTGGGGATGAGCTTTACACCGCTAGCAAGAATCGTCGGGAGAGCAGTTCCATTCCAGCACGACCAAACATCTGACGCTTCAACATCTTCAGTCGATTGATCTGACCTTCGGTCTGACCGTTGCTCCAAGGAAGTGTTATACCTGCCTTGACAGCATCGTAGTCCTCTTGCAGCCGTTTGGCAAAGCGGTGAAAGGGAGAAAGTTGACTCTTGAGTGCCCGTTCTAACCAGGAGTCGAGTTGCGATGGTTGACGCTCTCCGACAAGAAAGGCAAAGTTTTGGGCCAGTTGAATCGCTTCGGCAAGTTCGGGGTGCTGTGCCATGCGCTGTACGAGTTGTTCGTCGTCTAGTTGCCAATTTTCAGGTCGCCGTAGTACCAAATGTGCAGCGCGACGGGGTGTGAGAGACAGTTTCTGGGGTTCGCTTACCTTCGGCAGATGCTTAATTGAACGCCGTCGTTTTCTATGTTGCGTTCCTTGAGCTTGACGAAAGCGACGAGTATAGCGAGCTACTGTATCATAGCTGCCAGAATAACCACGCTGTTGAATCTCTCCAAACAACCACAAAGCATCATGACAACCATCGTTCCAACGTTGAAGAATATAGTCTTTGTAAGGGTCGAGTAGGCGGCTCCGACCACAGTCACGCCGTCCTTGGCGTTCTGGGAAGGTGGAACTACGTAGATAACGAAATACAGTCGTTTTACCAATACCAACCTGACGCGCAATTGCTGGTGCCAACCAGCCTTGGTGGTGTAATTCCCAGACTCGTTGGTAGTCCGCTTCTCGCCTCGACCGACGCTGTTGGGCAATGCGTTGCTCTTGGGGCATCGGTTGCGGTGGTAACACTGGCACGACTACAGCCCCATCTTGAGCAGTGACTGATGACAGGCTGTGTGTTGTCCCAACTATCTTGAGGGCTTGACTATGTGCGCCAAATGTCTGAGCGAGTGTTTCAGCCAGATTTTGTAGCAGATGAAACCGATCTGCCACCTGGATAGCTGTCGGTGCCCCCTGCTGAATGCCGCTTTCGTAAGCTTTTGAACGATCTCGCGTAATAATTTCTACGCCTGGGTGAGCCAATAGCCAGTTGGTTAGCGTTGAAGCTTCTCGATCTGGCAGCAGTTCGATTGGTCGATGTCGTTCCAAGTCCACCAGAATTGTGCCGTAACGATGCCCTTTCCGCCACGCCCAATCATCAACTCCAAGCACACGGGGGGTCGCGTTCATAGGTAATTGACTTTGCCGAATCCACCGCAGTAGGGTGTCTGGACTGATGGGCATTCCCAGCTTGAGTGCTAATAAAGCGCCAGCTTGACCACCCAACATCATGCCAATCAAACGCAAGGCGTCATTTAGTCGTAACGTTTGCCTGCCGTAAGCAGCTACAACGCGCGGGAGCCGTTCGCAAAAAATCCGCCGCACGCCAGTCCTATTGACACAGAAGAACCGACGGGTGAGCAGTTGGATTTGCACAGTCACTCCCTGCCAAGGTAGATCGGCAACTGTGCGTTCGTAGCGACTGTGTACCCTTGACGAAGATTGGTGGCATTTGGGGCACGGAGCTACCAGTTGAATTGTCTTGACGACCAAGACCACTTGCGTGTCTTTTGCAGTCAGGCTTTCTAAAGCCAGTGCTTGAGGGTCAGCGAGTAGAGGGCTTTGATTCATATAACCCTCTTATAGCGAATTGCTAGCCCATGCATCATCAAAATCGCGGAAGAGCCTTATTCCTGGCTCAGTTGCATTTAATCCTGGTTCAAACGAAATTATAGTTGCAAATAATCCTGGTTTGAAAATGTCTTGATTGCTGGTTTGAGCATTTATAATTGCAGGTCGCTACAACTATTGGCTTGCTTGATTCGGGTGCTTTTAGCGATCTACAACGACGGTTCACACCAGAGCAGGCATTGATTCGTCAGTTAACCTGGGAGGCAAGGGCGAGTAAAAAGCTTGGAGTCAGTTGGCGTTGTCAAGCGATCGCTTCCTACGATTTCATCGTTCCCAAAGCATTGCAGCTCAAGTCTTGGCGATTGGAAACAGAAGCACAAACAGCTATAGACCTAACTGTAGAAGCAGCCCAATACATCACCAGCCAACATCAGTATCTAAAACCACGTCACCTGATTCTTGGCTGCCAAGGTACTGATGTCGAGCAGTATCGCCAATGCGTGTTGCGCGTACTGGAATATGCCAACGCAGATGATTGGTGTGGGCTTGGCGGATGGGCAAAGCTGGGCACGTATAGAAGCCTGCTTCCTATTTTCTACGAAACGCTACATGAGTGCATTCCTGCGATCGCCGCATCTGGGATTCGCCACATTCACCTCTATGGCGTTTTACTAGAGCAGGCGCTGGCTGGGTTGCTTTTCATCGCAGATCGGTATCACCTGAGCGTATCTTGCGATTCTAACCGTCCGCTACTCGATTTAACTCGTCGCGACCTCCTACGAGCTGGAGTGCGAAAGGCTTACTGGAGAGACAACGTGGCATGGTGGCTCGACTACTGTGCTGCTATGCGGTCTTCCAAGTTCTACAAAGAGCCACCCAGACTAAACAACCAACTCTTTTTAGTCTTCTAAACGAAAAAATTGAATATCGAATTTTGCTAGCACGATCTCAGTCAATCAAAGCAACACAAGTCATGACAAACTGTGCTGCCTTTTTCTATCAAATTCAAATTCATGCCAAAAGCCAGACTTAATAAGAAGCAACGTGCTTGGGTGGAGAAATTCCAGCAACAATATCCCGATCCTCGTATTAGAGAAATCTACGAAGGACTGAGTGGCGATCGCATTGTCACTCTAGAATGGAGCGAAAGCTTGCCAAGAATTTTCCTTCCAAGATGTACGAATACGGGCGTTGGCTGGATTAGCCATACGTTAAGAGTTAAGCTACGCAAATTTGGCGATCCAAGATCCGAACCAGAATATTTCTATCAAATTACTTACCCTTACTGCAATATTGAGGATAAATTTGTATCTTCACATCTAGGGCAAACTCATCTCAATTTGCATCAGCTCCTCAACATTCGTTCGCCACAAAATCCAGTTAAGTTTAAGCTGAAAAAGCGAAGTGTTGTCCAATGTAGACAAAGAAGATTAACACAGCTAAGATTACCACTGTTTGGAGTAGCAGCTCAACTGCATCAGCTCGAATTGGCTAGAAATAGTCAAGTCATGAGCCAAGAGGAATTATTACTAGAAACAGTTGCTCACCTAGATTTAAATACAGGTAAAGAAATCAAATTACCTGCTGCTCTTGTTAAAATCCTCACAGACAAGAAAGCTTCTTTGAAGGAATGGGAAAATGCCATTGACTTGTATCAAGTCGCTGGAGCGTCGGGATTGTTAGCTTATCTCGAAGGTTTAGATAGCTTTAGACAGTACTTTGGCACAAGTCAAACTGTTAACTCCAAAGAGCAAGTCTTACCCTGCCAGGAAAATTCATGCCACTTTGCCCTCTGAAATTGAGGATGTTGCGGGCGGGTGTTCCGTCCGCTTTACCATTCGTGCCACTGCCTCCTTAATAAAATTACCAACCCCACAACTGGTGACGAGCGATGGAGGGGAGTCGAGGGTAACTTGCACCCAGTACAGACCATCTTCGGAAGCTTCACAATATTGGGCGATCGCGCCGTTGCGTTTTGCCTCTACCAGCAATTTTACTGCTTCGGGGACGAGGGCACAAAGCTGCTGTTTTTCGTCTCTAGTTAGTTGCGCCCAGGCAATCGTCTTGTATTCTGGATATGCCGCGATTTCGCCCTTGACTAAGTTCCAGTTAGACTTGGCGATCGCCAGTTTCATCGCTGCCACTAAAATCTCTACGGGATCTGAGATGGTTTCTTCTGGAGGCGAGACGGCGGATAAAGGGGTCGATGCGATCGACTCCAACCGCCTCAAATTATTGGCTCGTTCCACAAAGCGACAGATTTGGTGGTTGAGAACGTGCCGCCAGCTAGAACCAATGAAGAAAGACAAGCTAAAGTCTGGGGTAGAAATTATGCTGCGGATCTTGTCTTCGATCCTGTACTCCGCTCGAAGCATTGCCTGCATTAGCTGCCACAACAGCTTGCGTTTGAAAAAGGTACAGCAACGACGCTCTTTGACGCGGTAGACAATATAGGGGGTAGAGGATGCATTTCTAGTTAAGCCCAGGCGCTCCACAGAAATTGTGGCAGCGACTAGCTCTATTTGAGGGGCAACGCTTTGCGCTTGCTGTTCTAGATGAGAATGCAGCTCGCTAGTTGCGATCGTAGGGGGTTCGAGTATACCATACATATTAAAAGCTCCTTTTCTACAAGGGAACTTAGAAGCGGTTAGTTCTGGATTTCCTACGTCGCTGACTAACCGCTACCGATTCAGTTGATTTCATTGTATACGTATTCGAGAAAAAGTCAACACTTTGTTTTAAGGGTATGGGCAGAGGTCAACATCAAAATAGCTTGGCAAATCTTCGTCCTCAACAAAAGATCTATGACGAGGAGAAGAAAAAGCGCACTCTGTCTGTAACCGAGTCAGGCTGGAAGGGTGTGGCGGAGGTAGTAGAAGCGACTGGCTGTAGCAGTGTGTCAGAACTTTTAGAGAAATTGGGCAGAGGCGAAGTGAGAATTGCCTAAGCGCGATCGCTCAACACGGAAACTCTAAATACTAGAGAACTCCCCAAATCCCGTGGTCATAAAGCCGGTTAAACTCATCGTCGAATGCATCGGGCAAATAATGCAGGGTTGGCGCTCTAGGATGACTCAATAGCGCCGCTCTGCTTTGTTATATATCGAGCGCATTGGCATTCGGCAGCGAAAACCTATCAGCAAACCAATTATTACATTAACTCGCTCTTGACCTCGGCGTTGATTCGCGAACCATTGCCGAGCGTTTTTTCGGTCGTGACATTAACCAAATATTTGCCCTTCTAGAATGAATTATCCTTACGGCTAGCACGGGCATAACGCAACCACTGTAGGCTAGCCTTAACATTTCTCATGCCTGCTCGTTTTGCGAATTCTCGAACGATCTTCGCTTCAAAGAACATAGCTTGATGGCTCTAATTCCAGTCGAGTAGAGAAGCTTGATTATTAGACGAGTGCGATTGTCGAATTGAATCGGTAAAAGCAGTTGAACAATTGTGAAATTCTCAAATCTTGGGATCTCTTTCCCTCACCATCTTGGGTCGTGGAATTATTAGTAGAGGCAGCAAATATTAAGCCAGGAATCAGTTGTTTGGAGCCATCGGCTGGTTTTGGTAAGCTAGCGACTTCTCTACAGCAAGCAGGAGCGATCGTCGAAGTTATCGAACCAATTCCAGAATTGCAAACGAGCCTATCACTACAAGGTTTACTACTAATTGGCTCGGACTTTCTGACTACTCCCAATCTAGGCGATCGCTACGAGCGAGTCGTACAAAATCCTCCTTTCTCACAGCAGATATCTCACGTGAAAAGAGCCTATCAATGCTTAAAAGTTGGAGGCAGGCTGGTCTCGCTTGTGAGTCATAGTCCTTGGCAATACAATACCAGTTTTTACAAGCAATTTCGGTATTGGTTAAACGCAGTTAATGCCCAAGTTCAGGATTTGCCTTGGGGATTATTTGTCAATAGCGTTAGCGAAGCTTAACGAAGTTATCGCTATACCTGTGTAGAGTGCTGCCTCATCATTATCGACAAAATTTAGAGACAAAATTGGAGAAATTATCGTGGTTAAAACAAAGTTAGAGGTAATTGCAGAAGCCGCAACATTTTTAACTGCACGCCATCCTAACAAAGAAGACCCGCTCAAAAGAAGGGAAACCTTAAAAGTTAGCTTTAGCTGGTTGTGCAGAGAGCTAAGTGAAGACCAACCAGAAGCCAGTGCAGAAAAGATTGTTGGTTACGTCAAAGGTATTTTGGCGCAAAAGCGCCGATTGAGGTGAAAACGCGGGAACGGACAACTACTCCACTAATTGTTCGTTCCCGATTACACACACCTTTGATTATGCCAGAAATTCAAACTCTCAACAAGCTAGAAAGAAAACTCATTTCCTTTGGCGTAACACCTCAACCAAAACAAACCGCAAGAGGTAGTATTTGCCTGCCTGTTAAATATGTAGGAGCGGGTTTTGGCGCTGTTCTCTCTTGTGTAGGCGGTCAACCTACAGAACGATGGTGGGGGCAGTGCAGTCCTACCGTTCAACACAGAATTAGAGAACACTTTGGTGCATTCCAAGCAGTGGATGCTCTCTAAGCTTTAGTCCAATTCAATTAGCACAACCCGCACTTTACATCCAAGTGCGGGTAGCTCTTTCTCCAGTTTTCAATCAAATATAGAATCATGCCAATCCAGATTTATTGGGGCGAGGACGAGTTCCTGATGAGTCGCGCGATTAAACAACTGCGAGCGCGCGTTCTCGATCGAGAAGGGGCGAGTTTTAATTACTCCGAATATCTGCCAGATTCACAAGACAGCATTCCCCAAGCGATCGCGGATATTATGACTCCTCCATTAGGAACGGGAGGTCGGTTAGTTTACTTACCATTCAGCGCTCTATTGGGAGTTTGCCCGAAAGAAATTTTGCAACAGTTAGAGCGCATCTTAGCGATCGCACCAGCCACTAACTTTTTGCTGATTACTAGTATTAACAAACCCGACATCAGAAACAAGTCAGTAAAGTTGCTGCTGCAATTTGCCCAAGTTAAGGAATTTCCCTCGATCCCGCAGTGGTAAACTGACCTATTGATAAAGCAGGCACGTAACTTAGCAAAAGAAACGGGGATCGAGTTCGCACCTGATGCTTATCGAGTATTGATTGAAGCAGTTGGTAACAATACGCGCTTATTAGTGACCCAGTTAGAAAAACTTAAAGTATACGCCAATGGTGTAACTATCAATGCCGATACAGTGAGAGAATTAGTTACCAACAATGCAACAAACAGCTTGCAATTGGCAAGTGCTATTCGCACGGGTAATGTCTCTTTGGCATTTAAGTTAGTCGAGGATTTAATTGCTAGCAATGAGCCTGCCTTAAAAATTGCTGCCACCCTGACGACAGCATTTAGAACTTGGTTAGTCATCAAACTTTGCCTAGCTGCTAACTGGCAGGACGATAGCGCAATCGCGTTCTTAGCAGAAATCAAAAATCCCAAACGGCTTTACTTCCTACGCCAAGAAGTTGCTAGCATTCCAGCCAGCAATTTGCAGAAAGCTTTGTCGGTGCTGTTGGAATTGGAATTAATGCTGAAGAATGGATGGGATGAAAAGACTACTCTCCAAACCCAAATCGTAAAAATCTGTGCTTAGCTCTAGCTATAATCCAGTCAAATATGCCATTACCTATAACTGCATCTATTCCTGTTGCTCCAATAAAAAGCGAGCGGGAAAATGTGAAGAGTGAAGGACGAGCAATTGGTGAATTTTCTAGTTTGGTGGGGCAATCAACAGCCGTATCTTTGCTTGAGGGAGCGATCGCAACTAATCGAATTGCACCAGCATATCTGTTTGCTAGTGTAGATGGTGTAGGCAAAACGTTGGCTGCTCGGATCTTCATTGCTCAACTCTTTGACACCAACAATCTTGCCAACCATCCCGATCTATTATGGGTAGAACCAACCTACCTGGATCGGGGAGAATTGGTTAATCAAAGCGAGCTAGCCCACTCGGAGGTAAAGCCCAAGTCGCCGCCTCAAATTCGGATCGAGCAAATTAGAGTTGTTACTCAATTTCTCTCTTGCCGTGCGCTAACTGCACCTAGCAAAGTCGTAGTCATCCAAGACGCAGATCGAATGGCTGCTTCTGCTGCAAATGCTTTGCTGAAAACTTTAGAAGAACCAACCAGCGGCAGTATTATCCTGATTTCATCCCAGCCACAAAAACTACTACCTACCATTGCCAGCCGCTGTCAGGCGATCCCGTTTCATCGGCTGAATGGCAGTAATATGATACGGGTGCTGGAAAGACTTGGAAACGCGGAAATTACGAACGATCGGGCTGTCGTGGCGTTGGCTGCTGGTAGTCCAGGGCAAGCGATCGCCCACTACAACCAGTTGCAAACTATGCCAAAAGCACTTTTAGAGCAACTTGAGTTACCTCCCACTAATGCCTTGAGTGCAATTCGCTTGGCGAAGGAAATAGATACAATGCTGGATTTCGAGCGACAACTGTGGCTGCTCGATTACCTTCAACACCGATGGTGGCAAGTGCTTAGCAACACCAACTGGGTAGAAAAACTGGAAGCAGCCAAAGTCGCCCTGTTAAAGATGGCTTCTTCTAGGCTCGTTTGGGAAGTACTATTGCTGGGTAATTGATTATCGGCTAGCGCATAGTCATACTAGCTGGATGCGTCATGCCTAGATGAAAATCGACAATAATAGTGTAGTTCCTCAAAGGATAAACTGTAATGCAAAAGATTGTGCTACGTACTCACGTTGGTAAAGATGGAATTTTGCATTTAGATGTACCAGTTGCGCTCCAAGATGCCGACTTAGAAGTTACGGTAACGGTTCAACCTGTCACCCCAACGCAGACAAAATCACCCGAAGAATTAGGCTATTCATCTGATTTTTTTGAACGTACATTTGGCTGTTTAAGTGACGAGCAATTGGAGCGAGAACCACAAGGGGAACTCCCAGAGCGGGAGCCGCTAGACTGATGTATTTACTGGATACCAATACTTGTATCGGATATTTGAAGGGTCGAGCAGTTGGTGTGAGGCAACGTTTGGAAGCAATACCATCTACGGATGTCTTTGTTTGCTCTGTTGTTAAGGCTGAGTTATTTTATGGAGCGATGAAAAGCTCAAATCCAGAACGCACGCTGCAAGGGCAGCAAGAGTTTCTCAATCAATATGTCTCCTTACCATTTGACGATCGAGCTGCCATAATTTACGGACGGATTAGAGCTTTTCTTGCCATCAATGGTACGCCCATTGGACCCTACGATCTCCAAATTGCTACAATCGCTCTGGCTAACAATTTAACAATAGTGACTCACAATATTAGAGAGTTTAGTAGGGTACCTCAACTCAACCTTGAAGACTGGGAGGCAGGGTAAGAAAGTAGATTTTGATAGGTGTTGAGCGCTAAGGCGCATCTGCCAAGAAGAGATTTATATTGTTGCTATTAGGATAGTCCCGCGATCGCAGCTTAGCTTCTCAATTGAAAACGGGTAACGCAGCAGGCGCTACGCGCAAAATTTATGAAAAATTAGGAAGTGCAATATGACCCAACAATTCATCAATAGAATCGAATTAGTCGGTCGCGTCGGTCAAGATCCAGCTACCCACTACTTCGAGTCGGGTGCGATGAAAACTACCTTGACTCTTGCTGTCAAACCACCGTATAAAAGTGATTCACCTATGTGGTGGGACTTAGAACTGTGGGGAAATACTGCCTAAGTTGCTACTGATTGGGTACGTAAAGGTTCGACGATTGGTGTCGCTGGAGAATTCAAATTTGATGTTTGGGTTGATAAAAATAGCGGCTTGCCTCGTAGCAAACCTATTATCAGAGTCAGCGAATTAGAACTAATTAGCTCCTCTAAACGCAATGAACAATCCAATACTTCCAGCAATAGTCCTGAGCCGAGCATAGCCAACGCCAATTTCTAACGAAATCAAACCGCACTTTACTTTTGAGTCAGAGTGCGGTCTTGCTACTTCATGGCGCTACGCGCAACTAAACAGAATCTATTCGTCTGCAATGGAATATTATGATTAACGCAACTCTTACAGTGAAAATTCGCTCGGTTGACGAAACCCACGATCCTCAAGGAGTAAAAATAGTCTACGGCGATTGCTCGTTTCATTCTTACTCCAAAGATGGATTAGTAGAAAGCACCACGTCTTTTCGTGCGAAAGGAGCAGCTGCCGTTGCGATCGCTAGAGTGGAAGCCGGAACAGATGGTGTAGCCGTTGGTTATCCAGACATGGAAGTAGTAGACACTGGTAACGGATATAAGGAAAAGAAATGTACTCTATTTATTCGTAACTTCATTCCAACTGAATTTGGTCAATCCAAACTTACTGAGAAGCATTTACAATCTCAACTAGCAGAACACACTTTAGTTACAGCAGCCACAGCTAGTAATAGTGTGTCCGTTAATGAATTAGATATTCCATTCTAGTAGGATTAAGCGACAAATCTTTTCAATACAGATACTCCTGATTTAAATCTAGGAGTATATTTTTTCTTTGCTACTATCAATTAAGGAAGTTTTGTACCGGTTGACAAAACAATTTAATGAATTTATTCAACTTTATTCGATTGCCTTGACCACTGCGGCAGCAATATGAGATATTACTCTTTCGCGTGCCTCTAAAGTTGCTTTTGAACCAACGACAAATACTGCGATCGCAATTTGTCTTCCCTTGGGAGAAGTAACGGTGCCAACGTCATTGTTAGCAGTGCCGATGCCCAGTACGCCTGTACCCGCACCAATTTTATGAGCATACGAACAATCCTTATCTGCGCCACACGCCAATCTCGTTTTTTCCAGGATAAGCAGGTAGAGGTTGTAAGTTTTGGAACAGTGGCGTGTAATCTGGGCGCGTCCCTTGAGGTGTTGTATTTTCAGGAACTTAATTTTTCACTGGTTTGATGCCTTCCTTAAGATAAGCCACAATTGACCAAGTATCGCGATCGCTCAAGTTCTGAATATACAGACCAAAACATCGGCGGGCAAATTGTATTACCGTGTTTGTCTTGTCCTTGGCGGAAGACATTGAAAACTTGTTGAGGTGTCCAGCTACCAATTCCCGTCTCTTCATCAGGGGTGATGTTGGATGGATAAATTTGGAATTCACCGATTTGAAACGGTTGCCCTGGAGTTCCTGGCAAATATCCAGCTAACCACTCTGGATCGTTGGGGGTTTTGTTTGGACTGTGACATCCAGCGCAGTTACCTAATGCCGTAACGATATACCTCCCGCGTTGAATCAGACGCGGGTTAGTCAAATCGCGAGCAAAATCGTTACGACTATTAGCCTGCGTTACTCCTAATGACAATATGCTAATAAGAACTACTAGAAACAGAAAACTTGAAATCCGCTATTTACTCTTCATTTCTTACCTCTAGGATGGATAGAGTCGAGCGAGAGGCATTGAAAGACCGAATTAATTTCCTTTGAGAAAGTCCAGCAGCGCAGGATTGACCAGATCGGCATGAGTCCAGTTGATGGCATGAGGACCGCCAGGTATGACCACGAGGCGACTGTCTTTAATTGACTGTGGCAGTCTCGCTGCGGTCGTTTCAAGTGGGAGGATGCGATCGGCATCCCCATGAACGATTAGGGTTGGCACGTCGATGCGCGGTAGATCGTCACGGAAATCAGTCAACCACGACGGTACGCAGTTCAAAGTCGCCTTAGCAGAAGCTCCCGCCGCGACATTCCAGCTCATTTGGATGGCATCTTTGCTGATACGATCGCCTCCTAGTACGTCTACGTTGAAAAAGTCTTGGAAAAATGCAGAAAGATAGGCTGGGCGATCTTCAACAATTGCCTTCATAATGCCGTCGAAGACACTGCGATCGACTCCTTCGGGATTGTCGTCTGTCTTTAGCAGGAAGGGTGGTACTGGAGCCATTAGCACGGCTTTACTAACGCGCTTCGATCCATACTTGCCGAGATAGCGAGTCACTTCGCCAGTCCCCATCGAGAAACCAACCAGCACTGTATCGCGCAGGTCAAGTTCTGTCGTGAGTTGGTTGAGATCCGCCGCGAAGGTGTCGTAGTCATAGCCAAACGACGGCTGACTGGAAGCACCAAATCCTCGGCGATCGTAGGTAATCACCCGATACCCTGCATTTAGCAGCACTAAGACCTGCTTTTCCCAGGAATGACCATTGAGGGGAAAACCATGAATGAGAACAATCGGTTGACCTGTCCCCAGATCTTCGTAGTAGAGATCAATGGTTGCAGAGTTTTCTTGACCGACAGTAACGTAAGGCATGAGTACTTCCTCCATGTTTTGAATGGTTTCAGGTAAATGATTAACTGAGCTTGAGTTCTACACACTCATGAGATGACTGAGTGACATCCTTAGTGGTGTTCGGGCTTATTCATGGTGTTATCCTTGACTTCGGTTTTGATGACGAAAGCCCTTAATTCGACAATCTTACCGTCGCGAAAGCGCCAGACATCGCAGTACGAGTAATCAGCCGCCTTCCCGTCTTCGTCCTTTATTGTGATGTCGCCGAGTGCCGTGACGAAATCACCTTCAGCGATTAAATTAGCAACCCTAAACTTTGGTGGCTCTACGTAGGTTGTTGCCATCCATTGGCGAACGGCTTCTTTTCCTTCAAGGGTCTTGTCGCCGACAAACGTCCATTCCATATCGTCGGCGCAGAACGACAAGAATCCTTCATAGTTGCCTGAGCGCGATCGCCGCGTTTGCCGCTTCTAAGATGGCTTTATTGTTCTCTGACATCTGAATCCCTCCTTTGTTCAAGTGGATGCTTTAACGGAACGGTGTCTCTATCGGCGCATTCTTCTCCTCAGCGGGGCTGGCGAACGCCCGACATCATCCGCCGCCCCAAGCCTTTGATGTACATGACGGGCACCGTATCAGCGATCGGATGATGCCGTTGTTGGGCGTGCCGTTGTCCAAATCGGCCTTCACACTACCAGCACTCGACTGTTCAGAACATCGTGTTATCGTTAGCCGACGCTTCCGAGATGGTCTGAAGCACGTCCCAATGCTCGACTATCTTGCCTTGATCATCCAGGCGGAAGATGTCGATGCCTGCCCAGTCGTGGTCGCCCGGCCATTGTTGGTAGCAATGCAAGACGACATAATCGCCTTCAGCGAAGACGCGCTTAAACTGGACGCACTTGCCTGGATATTCTCTCGCCATCCGCTCGAAATATTCGATGAAAGCCTGCTTCCCATCGGCCACCGCTGGGTTGTGCTGGATGTACACATCGCCGACATATTTCTCGATGGCTTCTGCGGGCTGACACTGATTGAACATCAGGTCATAAAATGCTGTGACCGTCTGTTTGTTCTGCTCAAGTTTATCCGTCATCCGTTCCACACCTCACATTACCCAAAACGCCCAACGGCTCAAATCAGCGGAGACAAAGAAACTCGATCGCAGCATTAGCGGCTCTAAACTATCTGCTACATCGTTAGCTGGCTGTGAACACAGCACCCTCTTAGATTTGTGTGAAGCCACCATCGACGAATAGCTCAATGCCGCTGACATAGCTGCTGTCATCTGAAGCTAGAAAAACAACGGCTTTGGCGATCTCGTCGGGCGCACCAGCTCGTCCCAATGGAATGTTGTTAGCTTGGCTCTCCACAAATTCTTTCAACTGCGCTTCACTGAGGCCCAGGAGATTGTAACCGGGAGTCGGAATGAGACCAGGGCTAATGGCATTCACTCGAATCTGGCGGTCTTTGAGGTCAACTGTCCAGGTACGGGCAAACGATCGCACGGCGGCTTTGGTGGCACCATACACACTGAAGGCTGGGGTGCCCTTGATGGAAGCAGTTGAGGCATTCAGGACAATGGAAGCGCCCTCTGGCATCAGTGGCAGTGCCTTCTGCACAGTGAACAGTAGACCCTTGACATTGGTGTTGAAGGTTTTGTCAAAGTGTTCTTCGGCGATCGATCCGAGCGGGACGAATTCGCCACCACCGGCATTCGCAAAGATTACATCCAAGTGACCTTGCTCTTGCTCGATCGTGGCGTAAAGCCGATCGAGGTCTGCCAGATTGGAGACATTGCCCTGAATGCCAGTCACGTTCTTACCAATTTCGTTTACAGCAGCATCAAGTTCAGTCTGACGACGACCCGTGATAAAGACATAGGCACCTTCAGCGACAAATCGCTTGGCAGTAGCAAGCCCGATGCCGCTGGTGCCGCCAGTGACGAGTGCAACTTTTCCTGAGAGTTTTTGTGACATAGTGTTCTCCTGGTTGTGTTTAGGGATTACAAGTTTGATTACGTCTCGTTCAAGCGGCAAAGCCGCCATCAATTTTGAGGCTCGCGCCCGTGACAAAAGTGGCTTCAGGACTGGCGAGATAAGATACCATGCTAGCCACCTCGTCACCCTGTCCATAGCGACCGAGGGCAGTCATCTTGGTCTGCCCTGCGGCAGAGTCTCCATCTATGGGATTCATATCGGTGTCGATCGCGACTTGGTCGCAACGTTTCGCACTGCCGATCGACTACTGCGCTACATACCCACCCTCTAACATCAATGTTTCACCTGTATTGATGTATGAACGACAATAATTTCTTGAACGATAGATGAAAGAATTCTCACCTGTCCGCCCTAATCAGTTTGTTATGTAGCAGCAACTGTTGGGATCTATTTCATTAATGAATTCATAATGGGGTGACAAACTCGATCGGATTGCCGTTATTGTCTTGAATCACACAGAGCCGAATACCCGGATCGGGATAGCTTCCGAGTTCGACAAATGTTTTCACACCCCGTCGATTTAATTCAGCAAGAACTGCATTGACATCTCGAACTCGAAAACAAAAATGTCCGATGCCTGTTGTCCTTAATCCTTCACCAAAATTAGTCGCGATCGGCATTCCTGATTGTGACTGAGTAGAGCCAATAATTTCGATGCGAAAGCCATATACACTGAGATAAGCCAATTTCAGATCTGGGAAAACGCCTACTGTCCATTCATGTTCGATCGTCGCATCTAGCTTTTCTTGATACCACTGAAGCGTTTCCTCATAGTTCGGTACATTCAAGCAAACACGATCGATTTGCATCGAACTCAGAGGATTTGAGCCTAGAGTTGAAGATGTTTGAGTTAAAATTGTCATTTGAATCTCCTGTAATTGTGAATGTTCTAGATACCTCAGAGTCTTACCATGTGAGCGAATGGGGTGCGAGATGTCCGATCGTCGATCGAAACACATCATCTGGATCGTATTTCTGCTTAAGATCGAGCAATCGCTCATAGTTCGACCCGAAAGCAAGCCGATCGCGCTCCTGTTCTTGCTCCGAAAGGAGATTGATGTATCCCTCTCTCAAAGCATCATTGAGGTAATTTTGTTCCAACTTTTATCAAATCGGCAGCCTTTTCTCCAATCATAATTGCCGATGCATTTGTGTTTCCTGCGATCATAGTTGGCATAATCGATGCATCAACAACTCGTAACCCTTCAATCCCCCGTACCTTGAGTTGAGGATCGACAACCGCCATCCGATCGATACCCATTTTGCACGTCCCAACAGGATGCCATCCCGTACCGCACGTTTGCCGAATATAATCTTCGATTGCTTTGTCGCTCTGCACAGAACTTCCTGGAGCAATTTCCTCGCCCCGAAACTCATTAAACGCATCGGAGTACACAATTCGACGCAAAATTTTAAGTCCATCAACCATCAGTTGCATGTCAGATTCTTTCTGAAGATAGTTGACCCGAATCAATGGTGGGTCGAAGGGGGAGGAGGAACGCAGTCTCACGCTACCACGACTTTCGGGACGGGTGATGTAAAAGGGAAGGGTGAATGCCGGACCTTCACGTGCATACGCAGGATCGACATATAAAATCGGAACAATTGTAAATTGCAAATTAGGTGCCTCATCTAAATTATTGTTGGTATGTATAAATAACCCAGCTTCTCCCCCATTACTACTTGGCGCAACGGGCACGTCAGTAGTAGACTGGTAGGCAATAACGGCAAGCGGGTGATCTTGAAGATTCTGTCCGACACCCGGCAAATCAACAACCACAGGAATGCCAGAAGCCCGCAGATGTTCAGCAGGTCCAATTCCAGAAAGCATTAGCAGCTTGGGGGACTCGAAGGCACCAGCACTCAAAATCACTTCGGAGTTGACCCTAACTTGATACTCCGTTCCGTTTTGAACATACACTACCCCTACCGTGCGCTTTCCCTCAAAGAGTAAACGAGTCACCAATGCTCCTGTTTGAATGGTCAAGTTGGGGCGATCTTTAATCGGACGCAGAAATGCCACTGCTGTACTTTGGCGCTTGCCATCTTTCACGGTCACTTGGTAAAGTCCTGCACCTGACTGCTGTACACCATTAAAGTCGGGATTTTGCTCATAGCCCTGTGCGATCGCAGCTTCCACAAAGCGTTGCGACACTTTTGCAGGAGAGAGTGGATCTGTGATGCTAAGGGGTCCATCAACCCCGTGAAATAACGATGCTCCCCGCTGCTGGTTTTCCGATTTCTTGAAGTAAGGCAAGACATCCTGATAACTCCAACCAATATTACCTAATGCTTGCCAGCTATCGTAGTCACGTTCATTGCCTCGGATATAAATCATGCCATTAATCGAACTGCTGCCGCCCAAGACTTTACCGCGTGAAGATAAAATTTTGCGGTTGTTTAGGTAAGGTTCCCCTTCAGTTAAGTATGCCCAGTCCACTTCCGAGCCTAAGAGTGTAGTAGGCCACAAGTTCGGAACTTGAAGTTCTGGCTTGGTATCAGGACCACCCGCTTCGAGCAGCAATACTTTAGTATTAGGGTCTTCTGTAAGACGGTTGGCAACAACGCAGCCTGCTGAACCAGCGCCAATCACAATATAGTCATATTGAGCCATTTCATGTTTCATACATGTAGTTGTCATGATTTCTCCTTTTCAGGTAATTGTTTGTTGAATGATGGCGACATTAGTGGGTTGGCGATCGCAAATTCTGCTGCTAGTCGCGCCCTGCCACAATAATCTTTTCTGCTAGACCGACCGGGTTAGAAAACATGACCTCGTGACTACCAGGCATTTGTACAAGCCGAAATAGCCCCAAGCGGTTAGACATTCTCGGATGCCAACCCCACTGTTCGCCTTGAGGGAGGACATTATCTTCCGTACAGTAGAGGTAACTTTTAGGAATGGGCAGCGAGTAAAACTGCTTCAAGTCTAATTTGTCAATCCAGGGTTGATACGGTTCAGGGGATAATCGTGCGTAACTGGATCGAGCCAGTTCGAGGTCAGCATCATTGAGAAGCGCTTCTCGCCAAAGCTCAAACGGCATCATCATCGTACGATCGTCTGATTTTGTAGCTAGAGAGTCAAATAACGCTTGATAATGTGGTGGAAGGCTATCTCTGAGGCTTTCACCATCATTGAGGACAAAAGCATCTAAGAAGATCAGTCGTCTAATGCGATCGGGAATCGCTTCAGCAACTTTCGCAATGATTGTTCCGGCAAAACTATGACCTAAGAGAACAATATCGGTTAAGTCTTTGCCAACAATGGAATCGACGATCGATTGCGTACATTGAGCATGGTTAACGTTTTTATCTACGCTTTTACCATGTCCGGCGATCGTGGGAGCAAAAGCTTGATGTCCTTGCGCTTGTAAATGTTTAATGACAGTTTCCCAAGCAGAACCATCGTGCCATGCGCCGTGAACTAAGACAAAAGTTAACATTGAATGATTCCCCAACAATATATGTAGGAGCTAGCAATCAGAAACGCGCCGAGTCCTGATTGCAGGTTTGGGCGTTTGTGTGCTGACTCCTACACTGAGTCGCGATCATTGGCACGATCAATTAGTGCGTTTGAGGGCAAGCTCGGGTCGAGTACCTTGCGCGCACTGTCAACCCCTACAACGGGTAGCGTACTAGGATCGAGCAAGCCGAGTTGAACCAATACGCTCGCCTGATCCCAGTAGATGTGTTCGTGGGCTAGCTTGTCGCCACGGAACTGAACGATCGCTACCAATGTCACTTCAACCCGTTTCCCTGTGGGAGCAATGCCAGGTAGCATCCAGTCCATTCGGATGGTATGAGTGAACTTAACCAGCATTTCATCGACAAGCCGATCGGTTCCAATCGTGCGCGAGATTGGGATTAGCTCCATGTCTGGCGGTATTTGTGGAATGCCGTATTTGGAATAAAACTCGCGCAGTGCTGGTTTCCCTACTCCCCCAGTCATTACCGGAATGTCATTAACATAAGCATCCTCAACCATCGTGGCAAGAGCATCTTCAACGTTGTGAGTGCTAAACTCGTGTCGCAGATGCTCATCCCAGAGTTCTTGCAAAGACTCCTGGGCTGGTGTCAGGTTGCTAGTTGCCTTTCCATTTGCTTGTTCGTCTACAGATTGCTGTTTGACCATGATTGGATTCTCCTAGTTCTATCTGTTTAAGGTGTATTGAGTTCCAAGGCTCGACTTCTTTCAAATTCTTACAATCATTGCTTCAACATCGGCTTCTTTCGTGACATTTGCTTGCACAAAAATCGCCTCTCCGCCAGCTTCCTGAATCAATCGAACGGTTTCTTCACCTTCATCCATTCGACGACCAACCACCACCACCTTTGCTTGTTGTTGGGCATAAGCGATCGCAATTGCACGACCAATTCCTGAAGTTCCTCCAGTGACTAACGCCACTACCCTGAAGTATCATTGTGTTTCTCCTTCTGTCAATGCCATTAGATTCAAGTACTAATTAGAGAAGAGGCTTGTAGCCAGATGCGTTTACGCCTCGTCTATGGCGCGGTTGCAGCACGATCGATGAGCTTGGCAACGGCATCTGAATGGGAAACCATCACGACATGAGACGCGCCATTCACAACAACGGTTTCCTTTGAGTTAGCGCGCTTCGCCATGAAAGACAGTGCTGCTGGAGGAATGTTCAAGTCGCGGTCGCCATAAATAAACCAGGACGGGGTAGATTTCCATGCGGGCGCACCGGAGGCTTCGTTCAGGGCGGCTTCTGTAATCGGGCGCTGGGTGCTAGCCATCAGTTGCGCGTCGCTAGCGGGCACATCCGCAGCAAACTGGGCGTGGAACTTGTCCTGCTGAATGTAGAGGTCTTTACCACCATCGGTTAGTTCAACTGGTGGCGCGAGTTTTGGTCCGAGCGTGCTGCCTGGATAACGTCCTGAGAGTTCAATGGCAGTTTCGCCCGCATCAGGAGCGAAGCCAGCAACGTAGACCAGTGCTTTTACATTCTTGTTGCTGTTGACCGCATTGGTGATGACTGCGCCTCCGTAGGAATGCCCAACTAGCACGATGGAACCCTTGATATCCTTAAGGGTACTGGCGACATAAGCTGCATCGCTCTTGACACCGCGCAGGGGATTAGCCACAGCAACCGTCGGGTAGCCTTTGGCGATCAGCTTGGTCAAGACACCATTCCAACTAGAAGACTCGGCGAATGCGCCGTGGACGAGGACGATCGTGGGCTTGTTAACTTGTGCATTTGCAGTACTCATG
>NZ_RSCK01000076.1:0-6926 GCF_003991895.1 Chroococcidiopsis cubana SAG 39.79 | reverse complement strand
AGAGTTCCTAAAAAGAGAGTGACAATCAGAAGCAGGCGGATGCTGTTCCTGAAGTTAAGCATGTTCATAGTGCGATCTCCTGGTGAAGGCGGTAGTCACAAGGTATTTGCGAATGTTTGAAGTTGTGCTACTTGGGGCTATTTTTCAGGTGATGATTTAAAGCGATCGGTGAGGACAGTCTAACTTTTGGTAAATTCCAGCACAATTTTCCCTTGCGTACCCCCCCGCTCTAGACGCTGATGTGCTTGAATTCTCTGCTCCCAAGACAGCGTTGAATCAATGACGGGGCGAAGCTGAGTGCGCTCGATTAGTTTTGTCAAAGCATCTAATTTTGCTCGGTACTGTGGCGTGAGAACAAAATGGATAGTCATATTCTTGCCCCATGCTTCGATGAGTGATTGCGGCGTTTGAGTGTCTACAATACTCACAAGCCTGCCAAATGGGCGAATAATTTCTGGGCTACGCTGGATTGTTTGCCCACCGATCGTATCCAAAACTAAATCAACACCTAGCTCATTTGTTTCCCGATCAATAACTTCCGCGTAATCTTCGTTCTTGTAATCAATGGCTCGATCTGCACCAAGTTTTTTGACAAAATCGAGATTTTTAGAACTGCATGTTGTAAAAACATAGGCTCCCATCGCTTTTGCAAGTTGAATCGCCATTGAACCAACGCCACCAGCACCCGCATGAATTAGAACTGATTCCCCAACTTGAAGATTGCCCCTCGTCACTAGACAATCCCAAGCCGTTCCTCCTGCGAGAGGAAAACACGCTGCTTCAATGTGCGACAAGTTAGAAGGCTTAAGCGCAACAATCCCTGCATCAGCAACATGATATTGAGCATAGCTGCCAGATTCTCCAAAAATCTGCGGCGAGTAATAAACTTCGTTTCCTACCTCAAAGTCTGTCACTGACTCTCCAACTGTCTCAATCACCCCTGAAATGTCAACTCCGATAATTGCTGGTAATCGAACCAAGTCTTTGTAATCACCACGGCGAGTCTGATAATCAACTGGATTGATCGATGTCGCACACACCCTTACTAGAACCTGATTAGGTTTTGGTATTGGCTTGGGCACAGTTTGAATCTCAAAACTCTCAGCACCACCAAATGTTGTCAGTACGGCTGCTTTCATACATTCCATCTCTGCTAACCATCCTTGCTTTATAATCAACGGTAAAGGTATTTCGATACCATTCAACGTAAATGGTTCTCTCTTGTCCCGCAAGTCAGCACCATCTAGTAAGGTAGTTACTGTTCAGTCGCAAATGCAGTTATCACAATCCCGTAACTTGCCAAAAAAAATCCCTGCTTCTCAACCAACTGTGGCTCATATCGTAGAGCATACTCTTGGTTGTAAATGGATGCTGGAGGTTTTACGCTTAATTCGTCAAGGGATCAACCGCCCAGGAGCAATGACTCGTGCAACTGAGAGATTGACCACTAAGGTTTTGAATGAGCGATTAGTAGATCTTGTCAACTTTGGTATTGTCGAGAAAGTTGCTTATCCAGAAATTCCGCCCCGAGTGGAATATAAGTTGACTGCCTTTGGCTCTCGGTTCGTTGAAATTCTGGATATGATTGACGATCTAGAAGAATATTGCCAAAGTCGCCTCTAGAGCATTGGGATAGATAGTAGTTTATGTGCAAGTTAAAGCGCAGCCCAACAACCGCGCTGCACCGGAACGCTTCAATATGGTCGGTTGAGTTGCAAAGGTTGTCTGCGAAGGCGTGAGCGCGAACGTTATCAGCTTGTACTGGATAAGCAAGTTTTCAGCAACTGGGCAACTTCTTGCGCGATCGCGTGGCAGGGTATGATTCACCGAGGAGTCGCGAAGAGAATCAGTCTGAGGTGTACCTTCATGCTCGGAATCATTTCTGCTTTGTACTAGTAAATGCGTCATAGAACTACCCTCAATGAAATAACAAAACTGCTTTCGTCTATTCCTAACGTTGATGAGTTATGAAAAGAGCTTAGTGACTTGCAGCAACAATGGCTGCTATCAACTCTGTTATTCTCCAGCGTCCGGTATATCGAATGTTATTGATAAATAGGACTGGAGCAGCCGTTATTCCACTTTTGCATCCACTTTCGATATCTTCATTGATGCGATTGACATGCACTTGTTTGTGCAAGTCTTTGAGAAACTGAGGAATATCAAGCCCTAAATCATTAGCGTACTCGACAAGATAACCATTCTCCAACTTTTGTTGATGAGCAAATAAAGTGTCGTGCATTGACCAAAACTGTCCCTGGGTGGCGGCGGCTTGGGCGGCTTGGGCTGCCCGTTGAGCTTGGGGATGAATCTGTGCTTGCGGAAAATGACGGAAGATAAAGCATAAATAATCCTCTCCAAAAGAAGCACTAAGCTCTCGTTCGATCGCTTTAATCAGCTTGTAAACGTCCGCACTTCTAGAGCATTGATAGTCTCCATACATCACCAGCACGACCTTGGCACTCAGCACACCTTGCATCCAATCTTGGGTTGAAGGTGGTACAAGTAAGGAACTGTGGCTACGATCGTCGTTCATTTTTTTACATCTGCATCAAACATGTAACGCCCGGCATCACCCGCCGCGCACACAACTAAACAAGCATCCAATCTTGCGGATGAAAGCCGCGCTATTCGCGGTCGGGTGCATGCCGTTGTTAGACCGCGTGCCACAAGGCCAGAGTCGTCAATTAGCGCACGAGCAAGTCCAGTTGGCGTACATCTAGACCGGCCTCACGATAGTACTTCCGAGTCAGCTCAAGTGCGGTGAAACCATCCTCGTAGGCAGCAAAGCCGCCGTCGACCGACTTGTTTAGATAGATCAGGCCACCCTCAACTATAACAAGAATTATCGCCGGCTCTGGTGAGTCCTCGGTGATAACCAGCGTGTGAGCCTCACCGGCAGGTTCGTAAATAAACGTTCCGGGCTTTGCCACCCAGTCATGCTCTAGGTATCGCCAATGACCACGCATCGTATAGGCATGAGCAGTGCCCATGTGGTAATGAGTGCCCAGCATGGCTCCGGGGAGACCTTTCAGAACTACGCTGAATCCGCCAGACGTGACGTTGAACCAGCAGGGCTGGAACCAGACACCATCTGCATAAGGAACCCAGAGGCGGTCATCTTCCAAGTTGGTGTTGGTAATGAAGTGTTCGCGGCTCCTTCGATTAGGATCGAGGCCGTCGGTGAAACTATTGAAAGCGGTGATTGGCATTTGTCCCTCCTAAAAACTAGCTGCGTGTCAATCGTTCAAGGCGAATTTCATTGAACGATGTGTAGTACTACGATGAACAGCGGTCTAACCTTGCAATTGACTTGCATGGGTTCATTGATTGCATAACTGTTTGCATAGATTCAATATAGGAGATCGCTTTCAAGCTGTCGTCTATAGCAAGTTAAAATTTTTACAGTACAAATTGATAGAGCAACCATGCCATCGTGGAGTAGAAGGCTGGTTATAACTCAAGTTAGAATCTCAATTCGATCGAAAGTACACCCTACAAATTAACAATGCCGCGTTTAACGGCAACAATCACAGCTTGGGTACGATCGCTGACATCTAACTTATTCAAAATCCGATTCACATGAGATTTAACAGTGCCTTCACCGATACTCAAAGCCGCCGCAATCTCGGCATTACTCATCCCCTGTGCCAGTGAGCGGAGTACTTCTAGTTCTCTTTCACTCAGTTCTGGGTTGCTGAGGCGCTGTACCAACTTTGCTCCCACATCGGGCGGAATATACTTCTGACCCCGATGAACGGTACGAATAGCATTTAGAAGCTCGTCAGGTTCAGTTTCTTTCAACAGATATCCTTTTGCGCCTGCCTGCAATCCCCGATAAATATCTTCGTCACTATCATACGTGGTTAGGACAATAATCCGAGCAGATTTAGATTCAGCGCGAATGGCACTAATCGCTTCAACTCCTTCAACTTCAGGCATTCGCAGATCCATCAGCGTCACATCTGGTTGGTGTTGGCGAAATAAGGCGATCGCCTGGAACCCATTTTCGGCTTGAGCGATCGCTGTCATATCTGGGTCACGGCTAATAATCGTGGCTAATCCTTGCCGAAAAATAGCATGATCGTCCGCAATTAGAACCCGAATGGTTGTGGCTTGGCTCATCGTGACGCTACTCCCGACTGACGGTGACAATAATCTCTGTTCCTTGCCCAGGTTGACTCCCAATCGTTAGTTGTGCGCCGATGCGCTCTGCCCGTTCGCTCATGCCTAATAAGCCAAAACCATCAGAGGATGGAACACTCCCAACTCCAAAGCCCTGCCCATTGTCTTTCACGCGCAAGCAAAATTGATCGCGATCGTAGACTAGCTCCACTCGAATTTCGTCAGCATTGGCGTGTCTGATCGCATTGGTTAATGCTTCCTGTCCAATCCGCAGTAGGTTACTCTCTACTTCAGTAGGGAGAGAATACACTGCACCCTCGATCTCATAATATAAAGTGGTATCAGTTGCGGCAGCTCTGGTTTGAGCGACGAGACGATGTAGAGCGCTCTGTAAACTGCCCGACTCCAAAAGCTGAGGACGGAGCGCTATCACGGATCGCCGCGCTTCACTTAGTCCAGTTCGCGCCAATTCTTTGATCAGGTCTAGATGTGCCCCAGTTGCTTCTAAATCGTCCGTTAGCACTTGGTTTGCGGCTCCTACCTGAGCCAGAATGCCTGTAAACGCCTGAGCAAGTGTGTCGTGAATTTCGCGTGCCATGCGGTTACGTTCTTCTAAAATCGAGGCGGCTTCTGCTTGCTTTTGCAGCGTAATATCTCGCGCCAGCCAAATCACCTGTTCGTGCTGAATCGGGGCAATGCGAGCCGAAAACCAGATTTCTCGCCCAGCAAAGCAGTGACTGTATTCAACGGTGAGGACTTGTTGGGTTCTCAGCACCTGCTGAATGTGATTCAGGAATTCATCGGCTTGTTCTTTGGCAAAAAGTTGATGCAGCGTTTTGCCAGTACACTCCTCTCCATAGGATGGATTTCCTTTGATTGTGCAGAGCAATTGCCCTTCAGCATTGAAGATACATAGCGGATCGGGAATGGCTGAAACGATCGCCCGCAGTTCTGCTTCAGAGTCTCGCAACGCGGCTTCTGCTTGTTTGAGATCGCTAATATCCGCAACCACCCCTTCGACGTATCCATCGGCTGCATTCAGATAAGAAGAGGTAAGTCCCCAGAAAACTGTCCCATCTCGTTTTCGCAGTTGTGCTTCATAGCTTCGCAGTTCCCCATCCCGCTTCATCAACTCATGGGCTTGTTGGCGATCGCTGGGATTTACAAAATAGTCGATGCTGTGTTCTAGCCCAACGATCTCCTCTGGTGAATCAAAGCCCAATAGGTTGGCAAGGCGTTGGTTGGCATTGAGAATTAATCCATCCGAGATGCGGTTTCGGAAGATGCCAACCTGTGAGTTTTCAAAGATATTGCGAAACTTGGCTTCACTTCTCCGTAACGCTGCGGTTCGTTGGGCAACCTGTTGTTCTAAAGTCCGGTTGTAATCGGCTAGTAATTTCTCGGCTTGTTTGCGCTCGGTAATGTCTTGAAAAGCTGCGATCGCATAAGCTATATTGCCCCGTTCGTCATAAACTGGCGTTCCCCATGCTTCAACTGGAATTGTGGTGTTGTTTTGGTGGATTTCTACATCATCAACTCTAGTACGTTCACCACTCAACGCCCGCACAATCGGCAGTTTCTCAGTTGGATATTTTCGCTTGGTTCCCGCCAGATAAGTTTGATAAACTTCTGCAAGTCGATCCGGTGTTAGGGAAGGATCGATCCCCTTACCCAATAGCTGAGTTGCCTGCTGATTAAAGTAGTAGGGGCGACCTGCCGCATTCAATACTCCAATGCCCACCGGAACCGCTTCTAGAAATTGTTTCATTCTACTCTCGCCTTCACGTAGTTTTGAGTAGAGCTTGGCATTTTCAATAGCGATCGCCGCCTGGGTAGATAACAGATTCAGAACTTGCGATCGCTCGGGTGTAAATGTTCCAGCCGCTAATTGATTTTCTAAATACAATACACCTACTAGCTTAGCTTGATTGAGTAGTGGCAAACAGAAAATAGATTTGGTTTGGTTGCGTTGAATGTATGACTCATTGATAAAAGCTCCTTCACCAATCGCATTGTTTAAAATGACAGTTTCATGGCTACGAATTACATAATTAATAATTGATTCAGGCAAGCAATCTATAATTGGAACGGATTGCAGCACTTGCGTAATATAGGCATTCTCACCATCACCATCATTTAGTTGACCAGTCGCTTCAATTACCCACTCTCCTGAGTTTTCTAGAATTAAATATCCGGTTTGTGCGCCAGCATTCTGAATTAAGATTTGCATTAAGGAACGCAGCAAATGCTCTAGTTCAATTTCACGAGCAATCGCTTGTGAAGCTTTCATTATCGCCGCTAAATCTAAAGCAGTATCCGAGCGATTAGAGCTAGTTTCAGAAGTGGTAGATACTGACGTGAGAGTTACCTTAGACAACTGAGAAAAAAATTGCGGATAGCGATTTTCCAAATCTTTAACTTTAGCTTTTGCACCCCAGCGATCGTAGCAGTAATGGGCTTCTTTCATGTATGTTTGGGCAATTTTTTCCCGACCTCGTGCTAAATAATGTTTAGCCGTCAATTCATAAGCTAGTGCTTCTTCTTGGATCAACTCATTTTCAGAAGCACCCGATATAGCGCGTTCATAAAACTCTTCAGCCTCAAAAAATTGCCCTAAGACTCGCGCTTTTTCTGCCTCGACCAGATAAAACTTATGTAGATAATTCATTGGAGCATGTTCTGCCCATTTCTGCATCTTTTCTTGGTTGGCGTTAACACTACTTAGCCAAGCTGCTTTTTGAGAGCTTGAAGCATCAAGCGGTAGGCTCAAAAGCGCTAGAGAATGATACAAACAGAATAAA
>NZ_RSCK01000075.1:0-31892 GCF_003991895.1 Chroococcidiopsis cubana SAG 39.79 | reverse complement strand
TTCACCTGTTCATCAGTCTGCTTCTCTAGTTTACAGAGTCAACTGAAACTATTACACCTTATTTAATCCACGATCCTTAGGTATCGTAGCATTTGGATACATACTACTCAATTCATTGTTTGCGCTTGCCTATTTATTACAGCCAGGTAGCATAGCTAACGCTCGTCCTGGCAATTTCTGGGATGCTTTCTTTTTCAGCATTCAAACAATGGCAACTATTGGCTATGGCGTGATGAATCCGCAGACTGACTACGCTAATGTCCTAGTGGCGATCGAATCTTGGGTGGGTTTATTGGGCGTAGCTATGGGAACGGGAATCGCTTTTGCTCGTTTCTCTCGTCCTACGGCGCGAGTGGTTTTCAGTCGAGTGGCTGTGGTCACGGCTTATGATGAGATTCCAACTTTGATGTTTCGCGTGGCGAATAAGCGCCGCAACCAAATTATTGAAGCGCAGATTAGAGTTGTACTGGTACGAGACGAAATGAATGCTGAGGGGCAGTTTATGCGCCGATTGTATGACCTGCCTTTAGTACGTGCTAATAACCCAATTTTTATTCTCTCTTGGACGGTGATGCATCCGATTGACGAGTACAGCCCTTTTTACGGCGCTACTTTAGCAGATCTAGAAGCAGCAGAGACAATGTTGGTGGTGACGCTGACTGGCATTGATGAGACTGTATCTCAGATGATACATGCTCGTCATACATACATTGCTTCAGAGATGTTGTGGCATCATCGATTTGCTGATATTTTATTCCAGAAGTCTGACGGGCAACGCTATATCGATTACAACCACTTTCATGAGGTAATGCCCGTTTCTAGCCAGAGGGAAGAAACAAATGGAGTCGTATCCCGATCGCCATAATCGTCATAGCGAACGCAGTTACGCCATGTTAGGAACGGGGGCATTGGGTGGTTATTATGGTGGTTGTCTACAAAAGGCTGGTTTAGATGTCCATTTTTTGCTTCGCAGCGATTACAACCATGTTTCTCAATCTGGTTTAGTTATTGAGTCAACTGACGGGGACTTTACCCTATCCCAAGTCAATGCTTACCAAGACGTGAAGGATATGCCGCGTTGCGATGTGGTAGCGATCGCGCTAAAAACGACGCAGAATCATCTACTGCCCGATCTATTACTTCCAGTTCTGAAAGACGATGGCGTAGTTTTGGTATTGCAAAATGGTTTGGGCATAGAAGACGCGGTAGCTGAAATTGTCGGTTCTCATCGAGTTATCGGTGGTATGTGTTTTGTCTGCGCTAATAAAGTTGCCCCAGGACATATTCGCCATTTAGATTACAAGGCGATCTCCCTGGGAGAATATACTGCTGACTACCATCCAGCGGGAATTACGGCAAGAATGCGGCAAATTGCCACTGATTTTGAATCGGCTGGCATTCCCATTGACTTATCAGAAGATTTGCTCTTAGCACGTTGGCAAAAATTGGTATGGAATATTCCCTATAATGGGCTATCTGTCATACTTAATGCTCGAACCGATGAGTTGATGGCAAATGCATCCACTCGGGCTTTAGTCGAAGAGTTGATGGCAGAAGTGGTAGCGGGTGCAGCTAGGTTCGATCGCCATATTTCCAGTAGTTTTGTCCAAAACATGCTCGATCGCACTGCCAAAATGAAGCCATATAAAACTAGTATGAAAATTGACTACGATTTGCAGCGTCCTTTGGAAGTTGAAGCGATCGTTGGCAGTCCATTACGTCTAGCTGAGGCTGCTGGGACAAATTTACCTCAAATTCGCACTTTGTATCGGCAGTTGAAGTTTTTAGATAGAAAAAATCAGGGGTAGAATTTACTCCTTCCTCTTCGGATAAGCAATCCGCTTGTGATGAAACTGTTGCCAAATATTGACAAAGGTTTCAGCAATTGTATCCATGTCCGCCCGCGTTAGTCCAGAATCAACTAATTGATTGTCTTGCCAGCGCGATCGCAGAATTTTTTGTACCATTGCTAGGGCTTCCTCTCGCGTCGGTTCTTTTCCGCCTGATTTGCCGGCTGCTGGCAGAGTGCGTAAAGCTGCTTCACAGGAATCTGCCAGCATCACCAAGGCTGTTTCTCGCGACTGGGGCGCTGGACCCGCGTAACAAAAATCCCTTTCGTCTACTGTAATGCTATGGTCTTGTCGTGCGATCTGCTGCGCTTGGTGGTAAAAATAGGCGATCGCTATCG
This sequence comes from Chroococcidiopsis cubana SAG 39.79, assembly GCF_003991895.1. Classification (NCBI taxonomy): domain Bacteria; kingdom Bacillati; phylum Cyanobacteriota; class Cyanophyceae; order Chroococcidiopsidales; family Chroococcidiopsidaceae; genus Chroococcidiopsis; species Chroococcidiopsis cubana. Next base: position 29,704 of record NZ_RSCK01000075.1, on the reverse strand, counting down.
TGCCTTGATGTTCGGGAATAAAGGCTTGGATTGCCATTGGTAGACGACACTTTCGTGCCATGACTAACCCTTCAGTCACGTGCTTTCTAATAATTGCCGCACTCTCCCAAGGATCGTTAATTTCATCGTGTTTATTGACCCCACCCATCTGATTCTCAATAAAAGCGAGGGGATCGTGGAGTTTGCCAATATCGTGATATAAGGTTCCCGTCCGCACCAATTCGACGTTGCATCCCAATACCCTCGCCGCTGCCTCTGCCAGAGTGGAGACAAACAGCGTGTGTTGGAACGTTCCGGGGGCTTCCGTTGCCAAACGCTTTAATAATGGTCGGTTGGGGTTGGCAAGTTCTGCTAGCCGAATTGGGGTAACTAGATCGAAAAAATGCTCTAAATAGGGGCTAATGCCGATCGCGATCGCGCTCCAGACAATCCCTGCAAGGCTAAATAAGCCAGCTTGAAGGGCAACATCGTACCAATTCCATACTGAATCAGTCCCGATCGCGCTGAGTACGACTTTCCCTAACAGGTACGCTAATCCTTGCGTTACACTAACCGCGACTCCGATTAGAGCTAATTCTTCTCGCGATCGCATCCACCCAGCCATCCAACTAGCTAGCATTCCGCCAGCTAAGCCTGTTAACAAAGACTTACCACTAATATCCATTCCTACAGGTACGAGCAGCCCCAACAACCCTACAACTGTGCCACCAATTGGGAAGCCGTAGAAGCTACCTAGTAACAGTCCTACAGCAGGTAAGTTAATATACCGTAAATTCAGCCTTAAGAGTAGCGGAGTACTCAAAGCTAATAACAAAATCAAAACACAGTCACGCTGTCGCAGTTTCTGCCGCTCGAATTTCCAGGCAATCCAGACAAAAATACCAACGGCTACACTAACGATCCCACCAAATTTCAACAGTCCCGACCAACCGATCCCGCGTCGCGACAGACCGAAATAGTCGAGAGTAATAAATGCAGCATGGTCGATCGTTTCGCCTTTTCTGACTATGACCTCGCCTCGCTCTAGATTCAGCATTTGGGGGGCAATTTTTGCAACCGCTTCAGCTGCTGCTAGTTTTGTTTGTGCTTCGTCTTCCTTGAGATTTGGTTCGAGAACGGTTAACAGCATTTGGGTTGCTAGAGGTTCCATCTGCGGTGGTACATGCGATCGCACTTGTAAGTTCACCGCTGTTTGCAAAGTATCGGATGATATACCTCGATAAACTCCTTGGGCGAGAATGCGTTGTGTAGTGGCGCGGATACCTGCAACTGTCTTCGACCAAATAGGATCGGATAAATCCAACCAGGAAGATTCGTAAAGAGTTGGCGGAGTTGCTTTTTGTAATTGTGCCAGTTGCGATAAAGCTTGAGCGTATTGCTGGCGAACTTGAGATAGCTTTGCCATTAACATCGAGAACTGGTGAGATTTCGCTGTTTTCAAGCGATAGGCATTCAGTTCCCTTGCTGCTTGAGCCATTGCCTCATTTTCAAATCTTTCGATTTTAACCGAAGCAAAGTTCGTTGTCGCGGCATTTTGCTGGCGTTCTCGACTTTGCGCGTCTCGTAAAAAAGCTAAGACTTGCTGCCACTGAGAATCTGGGCAGCTGCGTAGATAAATTTGTGCTGCTGTAGATAAGTTGGTTGTGGTTGTAAATGGAAAATCTCCTGCTAACTGCCGCAGTTGCTCTCCCTGTTTCAAGTTAGTTTGCAACTTTTGCCAAATTTTTTGGTTTACCGTCGAGTCAATGACTAAGATCGGCTCTGCTTTTCTCCATGCAATTTGGCGGTTTTGGGCTGTAGTTTTCGTATCGACAATTTGAGCTGCTTTAGGGGCGCGAATTGTCTCTGGTGCGATCGTGCCTTCATCTAGCCGAGGTTGGTTGGCAAAGCGATGTCCCAACATTATGGTCAGCAATACCACTGCCAGTATCAGGAGCGCAGAGGTGCGTTCTCTGCGCACTTTAGGAGGTTTTTTAGCTTTAACTCCTGGTTGAGCTTGGCATACTTTACGAGTTAATTGCTGCTGGTTTGGTAGCAATTGCCACCACTTCTTGAGTTGCAGGTCGAGCAATTCAAATAGCGTGCGCTTTTTCATTACCCTTATTACATGCAATCGGCATGGAGCAAAAAGTTAAATGGCATAAAGCCTCATCTGTAATCTTAGGTTGAATGACAATAATTACATCCAGTCTATGGATCTTTCCACAATGAGAGCTCACAACTGACGATTAAGCTTATTGCCTGTTCTACAACTCAAGTATTTAGAAACTAAACTTTCCTGAAATCAACTTTTTCAGATCGATTTAGGAAAGACAACGATTATTCTCAGCGCCTCCGCACGATTTTAGGGGCAGCAATTGCAACTATTTGATTGTTGGTAGTAGCTCGATCGCTCTGCTGATAGACTCCCGACCACACTGCGACTAGTACATCACACAATCTTAGCACTTCAGCCTGATTTGTCACCCCTATTGCTAGTGCTTGAGTAACTGGAATGCTTGCCACGCCATTGTAAGCTCCTGAAAGCGCACCCGCGATCGCGCTCGTCACGCCAGAGCGATCGCTTATTGCTGCTCTTTGAACGGTCAAGCGAAAGTCTGCTGGAGTACTCAGGTAGCAAAAAAACGCCAAAGCGATTTGACTGCTCAATTCATGGGGTTGTCCTAACTGAGCAATCGCTCTTTCCAATCCTGCTCGTTCGTCCAGTAGCTCTTTGACTTGTGAGAGTTTTGCAGCTGTTGCAGTTGGGGATGTTCCTACAAAAGCAATTGCTTGGGAAATTATCTCGATTGGGTTCGATTTTGCTTGTAAAGCAATGGCGATTGCTTGTCCTATTGCTAAGGTTCCATCTCGGCTTTCTGGCTCATCCCGATCGATCGCGACTAGCGCCAGTTGCAAATTTTGCCGCAGCTTCAACTCATTCTCATGAAAAAATACTGATATGGGAAGAGTTGTTAAAGGTGAAGCGATTGGATTACCAGTCAACTCTTTTGTCATGAATTTGTGCCACGCTTCGTAATCGAACTTACCGAGCGCGATCAAAGTCTTTATTCCTTGCAATACTGAGTCAAGCAACCCCGATTGGGATGAGTTATCGATTGCCCTTTCAGATAATATCGCCTTAAGTTTAGGGTGGTTTGCGACTTCGCCAACTGCCATTCCCAGCATCGTGCCGCGAAATCGACTATGAATCGAGTAACTCATTAATTGGAGTGCCTGATATGGTGAATCAAGGCGTGTAAACCTAAGCGATAACTCTGTACGCCAAAACCACTAATTTGCCCGATTGCTACACCTGCAATATAGGAGTGATGGCGAAAAGATTCTCGTTGGTAGATATTACTTAAATGAACTTCTACTGTGGGCATCTTTACCGCAGCGATCGCATCTCGCAGCGCCACGCTTGTATGGGTATAAGCACCCGCATTAATCACAATTCCCTGGTATTCTGACTTAGCTGCTTGGATCGCATCCACTAGCACGCCTTCATGGTTAGACTGCATCGCCTTCACTTCTGCTTGCAGTTGATTCCCTTCTGCCACTAACATGCTGTCGATCTCAGCTAACGTCACTGAACCGTAAATTCCTGGTTCTCTTGCTCCCAGCAGGTTCAAATTCGGTCCATGCAGCACGAGTATCCTAATAAGTGACGAATGAGAAGACACGCCAGCTAAGCCCATTCAATATCTATCTGTGACGACGAGTGCGGCGATCGTCAACTGGAATTGGGATCGGCTCTGGTTCCGGTTCAGCTTCCGGTCCTAGCAAGGCTTCAATTAGCTTGCGCGCCCATTCTTTCAGCTTTTCCAGTACCCGATCTATGTAATCCATCGAACCGATTACTCCTACAAAACTACCTTGATTTCTTGATGATAATCGATTGGAATCTATCTTTGTGCGCTCTTGATTTTGCCGCTACTTATTCTTTATATTTGCTTAGCTTTTTGCTGTTGCTAGCACACAAAGTTTAACTTTTTCAAGTCAAAATGTAGCTTAGCTACTTATTCTCAACCGCTTTAACTTTCTGTTTCCTTTGCTCTACCAACATTTTGTTGGGAAAACGAAGGCGACAGCTTAATCTTTTTATTTAATATAAAGATATCACAAATTCCAACAGCAGACACATCTCTCTTTTGAGGGAATGGTTATCAGTTATCAGTGACTGGTGACTGGTGGCTAGTGACTAGAATTGCTCCCCCAGATCCCGAGAGCCTCCCCAGCTCAAGAGCAGCCCTCTTCTCCCCTCTGCTCCCTAGCTTTTAGTAGGCGGCGCAAGAGATCGAGAGCGGTGCAGGCGCTGATATGGCGAATCAGAGCGCGATCGCGTCCAGTTCCGAAATGATTTTCAAAACTTTGAACCTTGCCATCGGCTCCCGCCAAACCGATGTACACTAAGCCAACCGGTTTGCTTGCCGTACCACCATCGGGTCCGGCAATTCCCGTGATGCTCAAACCCCAAGTCGTACCGAGACGCGATCGCACTCCTGCTGCCATTTGTTCGGCGACGATCGCGCTGACAGCGCCAAATTGACTCAAATCATCAGGATTAACGCCCAAAACAGAAATTTTTACTGCGTTGTCGTAGGAGATAACTCCCCCCCAGAAATATCTAGAACTACCTGGTATGTCCGTGAGCATCTGACCCAAGCCACCACCCGTGCAGGATTCCGCCACACTGAGAGTTTCTCCCGCCGCAGTTAACAATTTACCGACTGCCGAGGCTAAAGTTTCTTCGTCAGAACCGAAATAATTTAAGTCTCCAATTTCCTGCAATTGTCGAGCCACTGGAGCAATAATTTGCTGGGCTGTTTCTGGAGAAGTTGCTTTCACTGAGACACGCAACTTTACTTCTCCTTGGCTGGCATAAGGAGCTACGGTAGGGTTAGGCAGATTGAGAAAGGCTGCTGCTTTTTCTGCTAAAGCGGCTTCGGCAATCCCCCAAAATTTCAAAGTTTGGCTGTAAATAATTTCTCGACCGTAACCAAGAGTCTTAAGGTAAGGGACGGCGGTTTCTTGCCACATCTGCTGCATTTCTGACGGTACGCCAGGAAAGGTGAGGATTGCCACCCCAGATCGCGGTTGCCAGAGAATACCTGGGGCAGTTCCACCAGGATTGGGTAAAACTGCCGCACCTTGAGGTAGTAAGGCTTGCTTGCGATTGCTAGGAGACATTTTTCGCCCGCGTGCAGCATATTTGCGAGTAATGTCTTCAATAATTTCTTGGTGTTCTGCCAGCGGTACGCCAAAGAAATCGGCTAAAGTTTCGTGGGTTAGATCGTCGGGCGTAGGACCTAAACCGCCTGTAAAAATGAGAACTTGAGTCGAGTTATCCTGAGTTGATGTTCGTTCTAGAGCAACTTGAATCGCATGTTTGATTCTTGCAGGATTATCTCCCACTACAGTTTGATAGTAATGGGGAATTCCTAGATTTGCTAATTGCTGAGCTAAAAACTGCGCGTTGGTGTTGAGAATATCGCCCAGCAGTAATTCAGTTCCAACACAAATGATTTCGGCACTCATTGAATTTTAGATTTTAGATTTTGGATTTTGGATTGAATCCAAAATCCAAAATCCAGAATTTTATGCTAAAGCAGGTACGGGAACGTTGAGATGCGGGTAGAGGGGGAAGCGATCGCACAATGCCGCGACTCGGCGGCGACAGTCTTGCGCTACGGTATCATCTTGAGGATGTAGCAGGCGATCGGCGATAATATTGGCAATTTCGGTAAATTCTTCCGTACCCATGCCTCGTGTGGTCATGGCTGGGGACCCCAATCGGATACCACTTGTCACAAAAGGCGATTCTGTATCGAAGGGAACTGTATTCTTATTAGCGGTGATATTTGTTTCACCTAAAAGGCGATCGCCTTCTTTACCTGTCATGCCAATACAGCGCAAGTCAACCAGCATCAAATGATTTTCTGTACCGTTGGATACGAGTTTGAAGCCTCTGTTTTGTAATTGAGTAGCCATAGCTTTAGCATTTTCAATGACTTGGGCTGCATAAGTTTTGAATTGAGGCTGTAATGCTTCGCCAAAGGCAACTGCTTTCGCTGCGATGACGTGTTCCAAGGGTCCGCCTTGGCTACCAGGGAACACGGATTTATCTAATTTTTTACCCAGTTCGGGATCGCGAGTGAGAATTAATCCGCCTCTTGGTCCGCGCAAAGTTTTATGTGTGGTTGTCGTGACGACATCGCAATAGGGAATGGGGTTAGGATGCAAGCCAGTCGCAACCAAGCCAGCAATGTGAGCGATATCGGCTAATAAGTAAGCACCAACTTCATCGGCGATCGCTCTAAACTTTTCAAAGTCAATTATGCGTGGATAAGCAGAATAACCGCAAATGAGTAGCTTGGGACGATGTTGCAGCGCCAATTCCCGAATTTGGTCGTAGTCTAATTGTTCCGTCTGGGGATTCACGCCGTAATGGTGGACTTTGAACCACTTCCCAGAGAAATTTACGGGCGAACCGTGGGTTAAGTGTCCGCCGTGGGATAAATCCATCCCCATAATTGCGTCTCCTGGCTCTAGCAGAGTCATGAAGACGGCAAAATTAGCTTGAGCGCCAGAATGGGGTTGAACGTTGGCATGAGCCGCACCAAACAGTTGTTTGACGCGATCGATCGCTAATTGCTCGACGCGATCGATATATTCACAACCACCGTAATAACGCTTTCCAGGTAAGCCTTCAGCATATTTATTGGTCAATACCGAACCCTGGGCGGCTAAAACAGCAGCCGAGGTAAAGTTTTCACTAGCAATTAATTCTAAGTGGTCGCGCTGGCGCTGAAGTTCGCCGCTAATTAATTCAGCCACAACCGGATCGGAGGAAGCAAGTAAATCTAAGTTAGTCGAAGACACTGTGGTTAACCTTAAGCAATTTACACGACTGTACCTGTCTAGATTAATAGGAGCGATCGCGTTTTCCGAAACCACACCATCAATCAAAATTCGCGGACAGCATAACTCAACATAGATACTTTAACTCAATCATAGGGAGCAGGGAGCAGGGATAAGAGAGCTGAGGGAGCTGAGGGAGATGAGGGGGAGAAGGGGGACAAGGGAGCAACTACCCATTACCCATTACCAACTACCAACTACCAACTACTAACGCGGATATTAAGCTCTGTATGCCTTATAACACTCTTTATAAGTGACTAGCATAAAATTGACTTAAGGGATCGTAGGATATTCTGGAGGGATCTGGATGTTAGTGATTTTGATGGAAGATCGAATCCTTGCCCCTCAGCAAGTTTGCCAAAGCTGTTTGCTTGCCGATCGTGCTGGACAGCCACGTTGGAGACAAGGACAATTACGCTGTGGTCAAGCTGTACCTAAACTCTCGCCAGGACAACCAGATCAGTACGAATGTATGATGGGCTTCCGCATTGCCAATGTTGAATGATGGTAGCGCATCGCAAGTCGTAATTAACTAGTCACTGGTCATCGGTCGCTGGTCGCTGACAACTGAATAACTGTAAAACCTGCGCTATCCTGTGCATATGAAGAGTTAAATTCAAATAAATTCTTTTAGGAGAATAAATAATGGCTTGGCGCGGGTCTACTACGGTGCAAGAGCGAATCTTTGCTTGTTTACCATATTTACTGCCCTTGATGCATGGGTTTGCATTTGGTGTTTTCTTACTGCGAGAATTTCCAGTTCTACAATATCTATTTCTACCGCTGATACCTTTATTGCAAATATACAGTAGTATACCTTTTGCTAGTTTAATCGTCTTTTTTGCTTTATATCTATTGGTAGTTAGAAATGAAAGCATCAGCCACTTTATTCGTTTCAATACCATGCAAGCAATTTTAATTGATATTGTAATATTTTTGTGTGGGTTGGTGCTGCCAATTTTGGCTCCAATTCCTGGGGCTAGTTTTGCCACGCAGACTATAGCCAGTACAATTTTCCTTGGAATAGTGGCAGCTGTAGCGTTTGCTGTAACTCAGTCTCTAAGAGGAAAATATGCAGAAATTCCTGCTCTCTCTGATGCAGTTCATATGCAGGTGAGATAGATATTTTGTCATCGGTCATTAGGCATTGGTCATTGGCGATCTGAGTGCAAGAGACTTATCTATTTTCTAAAAGTCGATTGCACATTTTACTGCTTTTAACAATCTTGTTGCTTTAGTCATGAAAACATCATAAGTTTTGAATTGTCGATTCAGAATTCTCGTTGGCGTACCTTAAAATTACAGTATTTTCTAAGCGACCAATCCCTTCAATCTCAACGCGGATGCGATCGCCTGCATTCAGCACTCCTACCCCAGGAGGAGTTCCAGTCAAGACGACATCCCCAGGTAACAGCGTCATAACTTGACTGATGTAGGACACGAGGACAGATGGAGAATAGACCATTTCTTCGATGCTGGCAGATTGTACGGGTTGGGGATTATCGTTTAAAAATGTCTGTAGTTGGGCAGATGGATTGATTTCTCGGACGATCCAGGGACCAAGGGGGCAAAAGGTATCAAATCCTTTGGCTCGCGTCCACTGACTATCCTGCCTTTGTAAATCTCGCGCCGTGATATCGTTAGCGATCGTATAGCCCCAAATTTTTTTCTGCGCTTGTTCTGGCGTGCAATCTGAAGTGCGATCGCCAATCACTAAAGCTAATTCTCCTTCATAGTCTACCCGTCTCGACTGTTGCGGGTATTTAATTTCCGTCGCCGTGGCAATCACTGCTGAAGGTGGCTTCAGAAACAACAAAGGTTCCTTCGGTACACTTGAACCCATTTCTGCTGCATGTTCCACGTAGTTTTTACCCACTGCTACGATTTTGGAGGGAGCGCAAGGTGCGAGAATCTGATATTCATCTGGTGTTAAGCTTTCCTCCGTAGGCTGTCCTTGTAACCAAGGCGGAGCATCTAATAGCAGAACTTCCAAGCTAAGTTGGAGTATGCCGTAGTAGATGCGTCCCTCTAGAGATTGAACTCGAATGTAGCGTTGCGCCATAAAGTGTTATTAGATACCTGATCGTTTACTCTATCGTTTGAGCGTGAATTTTTGTGTTGATAGTTTTACAAAGCATTTTTTCGTTGGTTGTTGGTCGTTGGGAAGTGAGTCGTGAGTCGTGAGTGACAAGTGGCTAGACTCAATTCTTGTCACCGGTTCCACTAGCTACTAGCCACTAGCCACTGATAACTGATGACTACTTAATAGTTTGTGCGATCGCAATGTCAATCGATTTAAGAAATACAAATTCTGCTTGTGCCTCTATTTTGGTAGAAACATGGCGACGGCTGGGACTCAATACTGCTGTCATTTGTCCTGGTTCGCGTTCTACCCCACTGACAATCGCTTTCTTACAAGCCTCAGAAGTTGAGGCAATTTCCGTGTTAGATGAGCGTTCTGCTGCCTTTTTCGCCTTGGGAATTGCTAAACAAACGAGTAAACCTGTAGTTGTCGTCGTCACCTCCGGTACGGCTGGAGTTAACTGCTATCCCGCAATCGTGGAAGCAAGGGAAAGTCGAGTGCCTTTAATAGTTCTAACAGCCGATCGACCTCCTGAATTGAGACACTGTCATTCTGGACAAACGATCGATCAGTTAAAGTTATTTGGCTCTTATCCTAACTGGCAAGCAGAATTAGCTCTACCATCTTTAGAAATCTCGACGTTAAGATATTTACGCCAAACAGCGATTTATGCGTGGGAACGGGCGCTATACCCCGTCCCTGGAGTTATTCATCTCAATATACCTTTTCGCGACCCCCTCGCACCCATACCCGATGGCAATAATTCGGAATTTATTTCCTCTCAACTAGAATTAGAAGACTTTTTTGCTGGGATCGAAACCGGTTCCCGTGCGGACGCACATCTGTCCCTCCCTACAACTCCCGTACGAGTAGGTTTGTCCAAATTGTTGACGAGTCAAGAGATATCTGGGTTAAACCCACCCCTACCCGTCTCCTGGCAACAGCTCGAACGCGGTATCATCATTGCTGGTATTGCGCAACCACAGAACCCACGAGAATATTGTGGGGCGATCGCTCAACTTGCTAAAACAGTGAAATTCCCAGTTCTAGCAGAGGGGTTATCTCCAGCCAGAAATTATGCCGAACTCAATCCCTATCTCATTTCTACCTACGATTTAATTCTTCGGCAACCGCAGCTAGCAGATAAACTCAAGCCGGACGTGGTAATCCAAATTGGGGAATTGCCTACAAGTAAAGAGTTACGTAGTTGGCTCGATCGTACTCAACCGCAGCGTTGGATTGTCGATCCTAGCGACCAAAATCTAGACCCTCTACATGGCAAAACGACTCATTTGCGCCTTTGTGTAGAACAGCTAGCTCAAATCTATCCTACAAAGCCAAAGTTACCTAGCGACTATCTACAGCTATGGTGCGATTTAGAGACTAAGGTGAGAGGTGTTGTAGATGGGGCGATCGCCAACCTGAATCAGCCGTTTGAAGGTAAGGTAGCTTGGATGCTCTCTCAGATACTCCCCCCTGGCACGCCACTGTTTATTGCCAATAGTATGCCCGTGCGCGATGTAGAATTTTTTTGGATGCCTAGTAATTCTGGCGTGCGACCTTTTGTGAATCGAGGCGCAAATGGCATTGATGGCACTTTATCTACTGCTTTAGGAATTGCTCATCACAATCAAAGCAGTGTCATGCTAACTGGGGACCTAGCTTTATTGCACGATACTAATGGCTTTCTCATTGGTAAAAAACTTAAGGGTCATTTAACAATTGTGCTGATTAATAACAATGGTGGCGGAATTTTTGAAATGCTGCCAATTTCTCAGTTTGAACCACCCTTTGAAGAGTTTTTTGCTACGCCACAAGATATTGATTTCGCTTGCCTTTGTCAGACTTATGGTGTAGAACATGAGTTAATTGCGACTTGGGAAGATTTGCAACAAAGGCTAGAGTTTATACCAGCAAGGGGAATTCGAGTTTTAGAGTTGAGGACAAATAGAAAGGCTGATGCTCGATGGCGACAAGCGAATTTAGCAAAGTTTGTCCAAGGAATTTGAAGTTAGATATTGGTCATTTGTCCTTCGTCATTTGTCACTGATAACTGATAACTGATAACTGATGAAAAGAATTTCTGCTACCTTAGCGGTCTTAATTGCGATCGCAACAGCGCTTCCAACTCAGGCTCAAACAACCAGAGAGCCGAAGTATTTTCGCAGTAGTTTTTATAAAAACAACCCATCAGAATGTAAAATTTTTTATCCCGTTCCAGTTGGTGCAGTCCCTAGCCGCAAAGCAAAAGATGATACTTGCTTACCACCACCATTAGCAATTATTCCTGGATATGGTAAAGACTACACGCGCTTAATGAAAACAGGAATTCGGGCGGGAATTAGAGGTGATTACAATACGGCTTTAATTAACTTTCGTCGCGCTCAACAAATTGAGATTTCTAAAGACCATTTAGGCTACATTAACCGCGAGGCGTTGAGGGGAATTAATGGAGCGATGGTAGCCCAAAGATACCAATTAGAACCTCATCCAGTAAAAAGACTCACGCCAAAATTTTTTTGGTACTACTGGACTGGTACGGGCGATCGCGGTAACTGGGGTAGGAATATTATCGAGCGTCGATGATAAATCTTGCTGTTAGGGAGCATCCTACAAGTGTAAATTGCTCTTGCTTATCTGCTCCCTGCTATATTATTTTTCTAAAAATCAACCTGAAAAACTTAATAAATTTGAGAAAATCTTACCATCAACATCATTATTACAACTAACCCACTTATCCAAACCAATAGCGAACCCCAACTTAAAGAATTTTGGTTGAACTGCTGCGATACGCCTTGTACCAATCTATTTAAATTTGCCATATTATTTGTATACTCCGAAACTATGTATCTTATAATACTGAAGCCTTTTTGTATATTTGGATCGAAATAGTAATCAAACTTAGTTAATAGAAATAAAAGTTCAAATATAACTCAGGCTTTAATCCATAGATTTTCAGCTGAGGTAGCGCTGCTCGCTTTGAGACAGCCTTGGTTCACAAGGAGAAAGCAAGAGATGGTGGTATGTTGCCTTAGCACTATACAAAACGCATGTTTTTAAGTACAATTGTACTAAAAAATAAGAAAGTTAAGAATCCTGATGAAGTTCTCTAAACTCGATCTGGGTAATCTTGTAGCTGTCGGTCATTCAGATGGTTATTTAGGGCTGTTAATTGACCGAGGAGATGAGTTTGAGTTAGTGGAAGTTCCCGCCCCGATTGAAGCTTATGAAGGTTTGCAACACGTCAATTCTTTGGTCAATACCAATGCATTACCTGCTGCATCTGAACCTCTAAAAATGCTACCAGTTCAGTCTACAATGGCAACTTCAATTGGTTATAACTGCAACGATCGCATTTTACAAGTTGAGTTTAGCAGTGGCAGTATATATCAGTATGCAGATGTGGAACCGGAAACTTGGGAAGCTTTACAAGACACTGATTCTCTAGGAAGATTTTATAACAACAATATTAAAGGTCAATACGATTGCCAGCGAATTGACTATATCGATTGCGATTACAGCGAAGAAGAATGTTGCTAGGTTGTAATATTTAAATTTTTTGTGACTTTATGAGCTATTGAAAGGTAATAAAGGAAGATATAAACCGACCGACCTTTAGAAAATATCTCAACAATGGAAGTCTTAATTCGCCAGCTTCAAGAAAGCGAAATACCCGCAGCAGATCGCGTTTTCAGATTAGCTTTTGGCACTTTTATCGGATTGCCCGATCCAATGGAATTTGGAGGTGATGCAAACTTTATCCAAAGTCGCTGGCACGCAAATCCATCAGCAGCTTTTGCAGCGATCGCAGATAGAATTATAGGATCTAATTTAGTAACTCGGTGGGGTAGTTGTGCCTCTTTTGGTCCCCTTAGCGTTCATCCCGATTGGTGGAACCAAAAAATTGCCCAGCGTCTCATCGAACCAGTTGTAGAATGCTTCAATACATGGAATATTCAGCAGGCGGGTTTATTTACCTTTCCTAATAGTTCCAAGCACGAAACAGCTTTGTATTTAAAATTAGGTTTAACGCTTTTCTATCCATGCAACACGAGTTAATATCCAACCATCTTCCTCTTGAGTGCTAGCATTTCCTGCTACAGGATAGCCAAGTTGTTTGAGATATTGAACAACATCAAAAGTTTGTTGCTGACGACTGCGGTTACTGTAACTACTGATAATTAATCTCCCTCCCTGTTTCACAGTATTAAAAAGCTGCTGAATATAATCCGAATGTAACTGAGAAGGGACATATTCTAATAAGGTATGTATAAAATCATATTGAGTTGTCGATCGCCAGTATAAGGCATTAGCGATCGCAAAATTATTAGTAAAATCTGGTAGTCTCTGACACGCAAGTTCTATCAAGCGGGATGAAATATCTATTCCATAGGGAATCAACTGTATTTTTTGTTCGCTTGCCCATTGTATTAAGCTTTCTAGCAATAAACCATTGGCACAACCCACATCTAAAAAACTCCCGTTCTTGTTGACCGCCGTTAAAATTACCTCTCGTGCGCAGCGCCAGCGTGCGGGCGTACTTCCCCAACCTGACTGTTGGTAAGGATTGCTAGATGCAAGATACCAATTTTCGGTTTTTTGCTGTTCTTCCTTAAACCAGGAAGCAAGTCCATTAGCTTCAAGCATTGCGTAAGATAATTTGAGAGGGAAATATGCCTTCTACTCCTGCAAACTAGTTTTTTAGTAAAGTAAAGTTACGCCAAGTTTCATCATGACTAAGCTGATTGTCATCACGGGGGTAAGTCGCGGTTTGGGGCTTGCCATGACGGAAGGATTCATTCAAGCTGGACATACAGTTGTAGGTTGCGCCCGTTCTGAGGCAGCAGTAGCAAAACTATCTCAGCAGTATAATTCGCCGCACGATTTTATGGTAGTAGACGTTGCCGATAACCAGCAGGTGAAAACTTGGGCAGAACAAGTACTTTCGCGCCACGGCGTGCCAGATTTACTAATTAACAATGCAGCTATAATTAATCCTCTAGCCCCACTGTGGCAGATTCCTGTTGAAGAATTCGATCGCCTGATTGATGTCAACATCAAAGGAGTAGCAAACGTTATCCGTCACTTTGTCCCCGCCATGAAGGAGAAAAACCGGGGCATTATCGTTAACTTAAGTTCTGGTTGGGGTCGTTCCACTTCTCCAGAGGTTGCATCATACTGTGCGTCAAAATGGGCAATTGAGGGACTTACTAGGTCTTTGGCACAGGAATTACCCTCGGGAATGGCAGCGATTCCCCTCAACCCCGGCATCATTCATACAGATATGTTGGAAATTTGTTATGGAGAGGAGGCAGCGGCTTATACTGCGATCAAAGATTGGGTCAAGCAAGCCGTACCATTTCTACTTAAATTGAGTGCCAAGGATAATGGAATGCCGTTGACTGTTCCCGTTTGAGGAAGTCATGCATTCGTAGGGGCGGGTTTGCCAGCAATATTTGGTCGTAGTCAGAGATAATTGGTAAACACGCCCGTACAAAAGTCAAAACATTCAAAAATTGGGATTGAGATGTAACAACAGTTTGATATGAGTAAAATTTTAGATGTAACTCTTTCGATGGAAGTTGCCAAACGGATTAAGAGTAAAGCAACTAAGTGTTTTGATAACGCCTATAAAGCGGCGCTGTTGATAGAGGAATCGGTCTACGTACAGGGCTTTTTAGTCTTTGCCAGCGCGCCGTGTGAAATGGTAGAGTATGGCTGGCTCGAATTAGGCGATCGCATTATCGATCCGACGTTTCCCCATCTGGATCGCCACATTGAAACACTCTATTACTTTCCTGCCCAGCGCCTCACCGTGCCACAACTCAAGGCAACCATAGAAGAGTCAAAAGAAGATTACCCAGAAGACGACCCCTTACCAGTCTACGGAGAAGCCCCTTATGAGTATTATGGCGATGTCATGCTAGGTGGTGCTGATTATGCCGCAGCATTCAAAGACGCTGAGGCTAAGTGTCGAGAAATCGAGCAAACTGGGGAGTGGGGAGTCGGGAGTGGGGAGTAGGGGTGGGTTCACCAGCCATATTTGTTGGAGTCAGAGATGATTGGTGAACCCGCCCGTACAGGAATTGTTTAATTGTTTAGTAGCTATCGTTATCGTTAGCCATCTGCATTTCTAGTAGGTGGTTGGCGTGATTGAGTCGATTGGCGATCGCCTGTCGCCAGACGAGTTCCACTTCTGGATCTGCCAATACTTCTTGTGCCAGTTGTCTGTAAACAGCACTAGTAGCAGCATTAACCTGTTCCAGTAGTCTGAGGTTGTGATAGATAGTTCTGGGTGAAATTTTTGTCATATAGTGAGTGGCTGGTGGCTAGTGGCTGGTGGCTAGTGGCTGGACTCAATTCTTGTCACTAGCCACTAATCACTGATAACTGTTAAAAAGGTAAATCCGTGCTACCCATGAGGTAAAGGTCGCACTCGCGGGCTGCACCGCGACCCTCGTTGAATGCCCAAACGACTAAGCTTTGTCCGCGACGACAATCGCCAGCGGCGAAAACTCCAGGGATACTGGTAGCATACTTACCATAGTCGGCTTTGATATTGCTGCGGGGGTCGCGATCGAGTCCCAGGGCATCAATTAGGGGTTGTTCGGGTCCGAGGAAACCCATCGCCAGCAAGACGAGTTGGGCGGGTATGACTCTTTCCGTACCTGGGACTTGCTGTGGGACAAACTGCCCTTTGTCGTTTTTCGTCCACTCTATTTGTACCGTGTGGACGGCTTTGACGCAGCCGTTCTCGTCGCCCTCAAATTTGGTCGCAGTGGTGATGTATACGCGGGGGTCAGCGCCAAATTTAGCCGCAGCTTCTTCCTGTCCGTAATCCATTTTGTAGATTTTGGGATATTCGGGCCACGGGTTATTCGCGGCACGGGTGAGGGGTGGCTGAGGCATAATTTCCAATTGGACGATGCTGTTGCAACTGTGGCGGATTGACGTACCGACACAATCAGTTCCAGTATCGCCACCGCCAATAATTACCACATCTTTATCGGCAGCAGAGATGAAATTATCGCCTCTGCGGTTATCTAGAATTGCTTGGGTGTTGGCGGTGAGGAAATCCATTGCAAAGTGAATTCCCTTCAATTCTCGTCCTTCGATAGGTAAGTCGCGGGGTTTGGTCGCACCGACACAGAGAACTACAGCATCAAATTCTTTTAGGAGGGTTTCCGCAGAGATGTCTTTACCAATTTCGGTATTGCAAACAAATTTTACGCCTTCCTGTTCCAAAATATCGAGGCGGCGCTGGACGACTTCCCGCTTGTCGAGTTTCATGTTGGGGATACCATACATTAACAATCCGCCTGGGCGATCGGCGCGTTCAAATACCGTGACCCAATGTCCTGCTGTATTCAGTTGTGCTGCGGCACACAACCCCGCCGGACCCGAACCGACAACGGCAACTTTTTTCCCCGTGCGCTTTTCTGGAGGGTGCGGTTCGATCCAACCTGCTTCCCAACCTTTATCGGCGATCGCATTTTCAATATTTTTGATCGTTACGGGAGGGTTATTAATGCCCAGCACGCAAGCGCCTTCACACGGTGCGGGACAGACGCGCCCTGTAAATTCGGGGAAGTTGTTAGTTTTATGCAGGCGATCGAGGGCTTCGCGCCAAAGTCCGCGATAGATCAGGTCGTTCCACTCAGGAATTAAATTATTAATCGGACAACCGCTTGCCATGCCATTAATAACTGTACCCGTGTGGCAAAACGGTACGCCACAATCCATACAGCGCGCGCCTTGGGTTCGCAGTTTCTCCTCTGGCATATGGATGTGAAACTCGTCCCAGTTGTGGATGCGATCGACTGGCGCAACTTCCGATGCCACTTCACGGAGATATTCGATAAAGCCTGTTGGTTTGCCCATAGTTTAAAGGTGGTGCGTGGTGCGTGGTGCGTGAAAAAAAGAAGAGAGCAGAGGGAGAAAAGTCACTAGTAACTGGTCACTGGTCACTGGTCACTGGTCACTGAATTAGCTGCCGCCGATGCGGGAGACATCGCGGGCGTTTTCTTCAAAGGCGGCGGTGAGGGCGTCGTCACCACTTAAGCCGGATGCTAGGGCTTGTTTTATGGCTTGCAACACGCGCTTGTAATCCCGTGGCATGACTTTGACAAATTGCGGGATTGTCGCTTCCCAGTTGGCGAGAACTCGCTTTGCTTTCTGGCTGTCGGTATAGTCGGCGTGTTTCTGAATCATTTGCCGCACGATCGCGATTTCTTCTAGATCTTCGAGTCTTTCCAGTCCTACCATTTGCGTATTACAGCGAGTAGCAAAATCGCCTTTCTCGTCGAGAATATAGGCAACACCACCACTCATCCCTGCGGCAAAGTTACGTCCGGTCGTACCCAGGATGACCACTTTACCACCAGTCATGTATTCGCAACCGTGATCGCCTACGCCTTCCACAACGGTATTGACACCAGAGTTACGCACGCAGAAGCGTTCTCCGGCAACACCGGAAATATACGCCTCACCACTGGTTGCACCGTAAAAGGCAACATTCCCGATGATGATGTTTTCTTCTGAGACAAATGTAGACTCTACAGGTGGATAGACAATAATCTTGCCACCGCTAAGTCCTTTACCCAGGTAATCGTTGGCATCACCTTCGAGTTCGAGAGTTACGCCTTTGGGGACGAATGCACCGAAACTCTGCCCTGCACTACCTTGGAAATGTAGGTGTACGGTGTCTTCGGGTAAACCATCCCAATGACGTTTGCTGATTTCGTTTCCGAGAATCGTGCCGACGACGCGATTGATATTTTTAATCGGTAGAGTGGCTTTGATTGGTTTACCGTGTTCGATCGCCTCTTGACATAATTCCAGTAATACTGTCATGTCGAGGGACTGTTCTAACCCGTGATCTTGAGGAATTTGACAATAACGCCCGACTTCTGCACTTACTTGCGGCTGGTAGAGAATCTTTGACAAGTCGATGCCTTTTGCTTTCCAATGGGCGATCGCTTGTTTTGCTTCTAGTACGTCAGTGCGACCGACCATTTCATTCAAGCTGCGGAAACCGAGTTGTGCCATAATTTCTCGCACTTCTTGGGCGATAAACTTCATAAAGTTGACCGTGTGTTCTGGATCGCCCGTGAAGTTTTGCCGCAGTTGTGGGTCTTGTGTCGCTACCCCCACCGGACAGGTATTGAGGTGGCAGACGCGCATCATAATACAGCCGAGGGAAACGAGGGGTGCGGTAGAAAAACCAAACTCCTCTGCACCCAAAAGTGCTGCGACAACAACATCGCGCCCCGTCTTCATCTGTCCGTCTGTTTCGACAACGATGCGCGATCGCAGATTATTCAGCACCAAAGTTTGATGCGTCTCTGCTAACCCCAATTCCCAAGGTAGCCCCGCGTGCTTAATTGAAGTCTGTGGCGAAGCACCCGTACCACCATCAAAACCAGAAATCAATACCACATCAGCGTGCGCTTTGGCAACCCCTGCGGCAATTGTTCCCACGCCAACCTCAGAGACTAATTTGACGCTGACTCGTGCTTGACGATTGGCATTTTTCAAATCGTGAATTAACTCGGCAAGGTCTTCAATTGAATAAATATCGTGGTGTGGTGGGGGCGAAATCAGTCCTACCCCTGGCGTGGAGTGACGCACTTTGGCAATTGAGGGGTACACCTTGCGTCCGGGCAATTGTCCGCCTTCTCCTGGTTTTGCCCCTTGTGCCATCTTGATTTGAAGTTCCTTCGCTTGGGACAAATACAAGCTGGTTACGCCAAATCGACCGGAAGCCACTTGTTTGATGGCACTATTTTTCGAGTCACCGCGATCGTTCGTCCAGGTATATCTTTCTGGATCTTCGCCACCTTCCCCAGTATTAGATTTACCACCAATTCGGTTCATGGCGATCGCCAGGGTTTCATGCGCTTCTTTGGAAATTGAGCCATAACTCATCGCCCCTGTCTTGAAGCGTTTCATAATCGCCTCAATCGGTTCGACTTCTTCAATTGGGACTGGTTGACGTGCTTTGAATTGCAATAGTCCGCGCAGCGTGAAGAACTGCTGATTTTGCTCGTTTACCAGGGTGGCGTATTGCTTGTAACTGTCGTAATTTCCTTCACGGACGGCTTTTTGCAGCGTATGGATTGTCTGCGGACTAAATAGATGCGCTTCACCTTCTTTGCGCCATTGATATTCACCTCCAACATCCAGCGTATGTCCGTTGGTGGGACGATCTGGGAAGGCGTGAGCGTGACGTAAAATTGCTTCTTTGGCGATCGCTTCTATATCTATACCTTCAATCCGCGATGCCGTCCAGGTAAAATATTTGTCAATTACCGACTGATTTAAGCCGATGCTTTCAAAAATTTGCGCTCCACGATAGCTTTGCAGGGTAGAAATCCCAATTTTGGAGGCAACTTTAATCACACCCTTAGTTGCGGCTTTGACGTAGTTCTTACACGCAGTTTTGAAATCGACATCGAGTAGCGAACCTTGCTGAATTAAACTTTCAATCGTCTCAAAAGCCAAATAAGGATTAATTGCCCCACAACCGTAACCGAGTAACACGGCGTAATGATGTACCTCCCGTGGTTCTCCCGATTCCAGTACAATTCCTACCCGCGTGCGGGTTCCCGTGCGAATTAAGTGGTGATGCAAGCCGGATACTGCGAGCAATGCTGGGATGGGGGCATTATTTCGATCCACACCGCGATCGCTCAGGATAATAATATTGACACCAGATGCAATTGCTTTGTCTGCTTGGCTGCAAATTTCATCCAAAGCTGTTTCTAATCCCTTCACCTTATCTTTCGGATTGAATAGGATGGGAATCGTCACAGAACTGAAATTATCTTCATCAATATATTTCAGCTTTGCCAACTCTTCATTACTCAGAATCGGCGTTTTCAATTCAATTAAACGACAACTTTCTGGTTCTGGTTTGAGTAAGTTTCGTTCCGAACCAATTGTAGTTTCTGCCGAAGTAATAATTTCTTCGCGAATCGAATCAATCGGCGGGTTCGTCACCTGAGCAAACAGCTGTTGGAAGTAATCGTAAAGCAATTTGGGGCGATCGGATAAAACAGCCAACGGCGTATCCGCACCCATCGCACCTACTGCCTCAACTCCATCTTTTGCCATCGGAGTCAACAACAGCCGCAACTCCTCAAACGTATATCCAAATGCCATTTGGCGCTGAATGAGGGGTGAGGGGTAAGGGATTGAATTATCTTGTAGGGGCGCACGGCTGTGCGCCCCTACAATTCCCGCTAACGCCACCATATACTTATCCAACCATTCCCGATATGGATGTGCGGTGACGATTTGGTGTTTGATTTCTTCGTCGGCAATAATCCGTCCTTGTGCCATATCTACCAGAAACATTCTTCCTGGTTCCAAGCGCCCTTTTGACGCTACACGTTCTGGTTCAATTGGCAATACACCCGCTTCGGATGCCATGATTACCAAGTCGTCTTTGGTGACGTAATATCGTGACGGACGCAAGCCATTTCTATCGAGTACTGCGCCGATTGTCGTTCCATCGGTAAAGGCGATTGAGGCGGGACCATCCCACGGTTCCATTAAGCAGGAATGATATTTGTAAAATGCCTTTTTCTCCTCGCTCATCGACTCATGCGCCGTCCACGGTTCGGGGATCATCATCATTACTGCATGAGGGAGCGATCGCCCTGCCAGCGTAAGCAACTCTAGCACGTTGTCAAAGATCATTGAGTCGCTGCCGTCCATATTGATGACTGGCTTTAGCTTCTCTAAATCTGCGCCAAATAATTCTGACTCAAATAACGATTGCCGTGCGTGCATCCAGTTGATGTTACCGCGCAGGGTATTAATTTCACCATTATGAGCAATGTAGCGATAAGGATGCGATCGCTCCCAACTGGGGAATGTATTTGTACTAAAACGAGAGTGTACCAGTGCTAGAGCGCTTTCTAAATCTGGATCTTGCAAGTCGGGATAATAATGCCCTACTTGCACGGGCATTAACATTCCTTTATAAACAATTGTCCGACACGAAAGACTCGATGGATACCAATACGGATCTATCTGCGCGGTGCGAATTTCATTTTGAGAACGTCTGCGAATGACGTATAGTTTGCGATCGAAATCTGTTTCAGTGATTAAATTGTCAGCACGTTGGATGAAAACTTGCTGTACGAACGGTTCGCTAGCTTTAGCGGTGTTACCTAATGAGGAGTTATCTGTCGGTACGTCACGCCAACCGAGGACTTTTTGACCTTCCTCTGCCACAATTTTCTCAAATATCTGCCGACTCTGCTCCCTGACTGCGGCATCTGGCGCGCAATAGATGATACCAACGCCATAACATCCTGCTTCTGGCAGGTTAATATTTTCTGCGGCTGCGACTTTTTTGAGAAATTTATGCGGAACTTGCAAGAGAATTCCAGCGCCATCGCCTGTATTAATCTCGCTACCACACGCGCCACGGTGATTGAGATTTAACAGAATTGTGAGTGCTTGTTCTACAATTTCGTGCGATTGTTTGCCCTTCATATGAACGATGAATCCTACACCGCACGCATCATGCTCGAACTGTGGATCGTAGAGTCCCTGTTTTGGTGGTAGTTGATTGCTATTCATAATTGGCGATTTATCCGTGGCAATGAAGGGTCGTGATGAAATTGGCAGTCGGTAGTTGGAAGTTATTGACAGGAATATGGGGTGTAGGAAGTTTACACCTGATAGTAAAGGCGCATTCTAATTTGCATTCTCTAACGAGTAGAGATGTAAATGTTCGGCTCTTAAGGAAATTATTAGTTATCTGTTGTATTAGGGGCGCATAGCTATGCGCCCCTAATAATTTCTGAAACACTTGTTAACGAAAAATCTCAATTCTTTAAATTTCAATTCTTTAAATTTCACGATTGCAAAACCACTTGAATTAAATCAATTTTGGTTCCGATTTCCCTCTGAAGACAGCCTTCGCGATCGCGCGATCGCTAATTGACTAATTTTATTTTTGACTTCACAGGCAAAATCGACTCCTACAAGAAGCTTATTGTATCGATTCTTACGGGAAACGCGATCGCCTCTGATATTAATTTTCGTAACTATCTCAAGGTGAAAAAACTACCCTACTCTTTATGACATGACTCAATTGCATGTCAATATATACTGACATCGGAAAATGTCAAGACATTTGCACGCCGCGATCGACCAATAGCTGTTTAAAGGCTGCTGTAGAGCAGATGATAAATTTTGAACTTTGTGGGGATACTTCAACGATATAATTCGCTCTACATATTTATGAATATCTGTCTGGCTGGCAGAACAAGAAAGGTAGTTAAATTGTGCTGTCACCATGATGGACTTGAGGCGATGAACGACGACTTGCAATTGTTGGATGTCGCGTTCGGTAAATTGTCGTTGTTGAAGCGAACCAACGTGTAGAACCCCAACCATACCTTCTCGCATTGGTAGGGGAACGCCGACGAGCGATCGCAGTCCTTTCTGCCGTAAAATCGGACTGACAATCTCCTCCTCCAATAGATTGTGAGTCACCATTGACTTACTACTTGCAGCAATTCTACCTGCAATACCCCGACCTATAGGAATACGAATTTTTTGTGTAATTTCTTCTTCAAGTCCGACGGTAGCATATACGAGCAAATTTTTCCGATCTTCATCTGGTAGTAGGATTGTAGCAGTGTCTACAGACATATACTCTCGCAGCCATGCCAATAGCTTCGTGAAGGCGGTTGCCAGTTGTTGTCTGTTACCTACGTATTTTTCGCCCACAGCCACATTCCATCCCTTATAAGGGATGGGAAAGTTATCGTAGTCTGCCCACAAAACCATAGAACTACCCTAAATTGAAACCGAACTATAAATCTTAACTTGACAAAAATAACATTTTTTACTTAGGGTATTATACTCAGGTTCAAGCATATGTTCCTATGCCAAAAGTAGTACTTCTATTAGTTATCGGTGTAGAGACGTTACATGTAACGTCTCTACACTGAGTTGCGGAAGAGCGACTGGTTTGATAGAGAATCAAGTCTGAATCTTTTCTAATCTCGTACCGCAAGCTTTACAAAACCGAGCATCAGCATCGTGCAATGCTAACCCACAAGTAGGACAATTTGTCTCTACGCGATCTGATGTTTTGACTAATTGTTTAATTAAATCGCCTAATTGCCAAGGAATTAGGGCAATTCCGGTTAAAATCATCAGAACTGTGAGAAACCTTCCTGCTTGGGAAATAGGAGTTACGTCACCAAATCCTACAGTTGTCATCGTGACAACTGAGAAATACACTGCATCCAAAAAAGTATGAAATACTTTTGGATTGATAAAATGCTCGGCTTGATAAATCAAACCCGAATAAACAAAAACGATCGCAAATAAAGTAAACAATATCCTAGCAAAGATAACACTGTCTTCCGTCCCAATGCGACCAAATAAAGTTCTCCCTTGCAGAAAACGAACTAGTTTTAAAATACGAAACCATCGCAGCAAGCGGACGTAGCTAAAATTGATATCTATAAATCCTGAAAAAACTGGCAAAATTGCCATGAGATCGATAAAAGAATAAACGCTGAAAAAGTATTGCATTCTGTTTTCTACACACCAGAACCTCAGCAAATATTCCAAAGTAAAAATAAAGATGATTATCGTGTCAAAAAAATCGAGCAGACTGCGAACTTTAGGAGGAATCGAATAAGTGTCTGCAACAAAAATAGCAGAAGATAGTAGAACTAAACCTGTAATAATTAAAGTGGTTGTCCGACCTGCGGGCGTTTCAATATCTTCTAAATAAAATCCTACACGCTGTTTGAGTAACATGACACAGATGACACCTGAAGATTTTATGCGATTAGCTTTGGCAGAAGCAAAACAGGGCGATTCTCCTTACGGTGCTGTAATTGTCAAAGATAACGAAGTCGTAGCTAAAGGGTATAACACAGTCAAGCGAGATTGCGATCCTTCTGCTCATGCAGAAATGAATGTCATTCGTAGTTTAACAGCTAAAATTCAAACTCCGTCTTTAGAAGGATATACGATATACGCTACAGGTGAACCTTGCCCGATGTGCGCGAGTGTTTGCGTATGGGCTGGTGTATCAGAAATTATAATTGGGGCTTCAATTCAAGATTTGATCTCAGTGAACCAATCGCAGATCGATCTAGCATGTGATGAGATAATTGCTAAGTCTTTTAGAAATATTAAAGTGACAAAAGGCGTGTTGCGAGAGGAGTGTGTGAAATTATTTAAATAAAAAAGTATTCGCAAAAATTGCAGCTTGAGTGCGATCGCGCAGATTCAATCGATTTAAAATATTCGTAACGTGATTTTTGACGGTTCCTTCAGAAATAAATAGTTTCTGAGCAATTTCGCGATTATTTGCCCCAGCTGCAATTAATTGTAAAATTTCTAATTCTCTAGGCGTGAGTTCTTGCAGCACTGGTGGAGGGGGAGGTTTTGGTACAGACAGAGGAGATACCAAGAGTTTTTTCACAATTCCCGGTCCCAATTGCGTATATCCTTTATGTACGGCATGAATTGCTATGGCTAATTCCTCTGAAGGTGTATCTTTGAGTAAGTAACCCATAGCTCCGTGAGCGATCGCGGCTTGTACGTATTCGTCATCGTCAAAAGTCGTTAAAACTAAAACTTTTATCTGCGGAAGTTTTTGCAAAATTTCTCGCGTTGCTGCAACGCCATCCATCAACGGCATCCGAATATCCATTAATATGATATCTGGGTGTAATTCTTGAGCTAATTGCACTGCAAGTTGTCCATTTTCTGCTTCACCAACGACGGTTAATTCAGGATCTAGTTCCAATAATGCTTTCAATCCTTGGCGAATTAAGCTTTGATCGTCTACTACTAAGATTTGGATCATTTGAATTAGAAAGATAGTAAAGGGAGCAGGGAGCAGAGGGGAAAAGAGAGACAAGGAAGAAGTCAAAGTCATTTTTCTCCCTCAGCAACCTTGCGCTCCCGATCGCTCCCTCAGCTCTCTTCCTACCCTCGCTCCTCACTACATTCTAAGTTTCTTCATTGGTAATTTGACATTGGCGTAACAACTCTGATAATTCCTCTGTAAAAATCTTGGAGTAGGGAAGTTGACTTAACATAGAAATTTCCTCAGCACAGGCTGTTTGAATAATTGCTAAACAGCGATCGCGTTGCGCGCCAGGTGTGAGATTCTTGAGAATATTAATCGCGATATTCAGTTTCGGTACAGTACTAGACAAATTTTGCTGTAATTGCTGCAAGACTTCATCTTTTGTTTCAATATACTGTTGTAGCTCTTGTACTCTTTGTTTAAGCGCTTCTGCTCTTTTGTATTCTGCTTGGTATTGTTGTGCCACCGCTTGCTGTTTTGCTAGCCGAGTGGTAACTGCTCCTAATAATTCTTCCCTAGTAAAAGGTTTAGTTAAATAATCATCTGCTCCTAACTCCATGCCTTGACGGACATTTGCTTTATCAGCCATTGCTGTGAGAAAAACAAAAGGAATTGTAGCTGTTGTTGCTTCTTCCCGTAGAGCAGCGAGTACCTCATAGCCGTCAATTTCTGGCATCATGACATCGCAAATAATTAAGTCTGGTAAATACTGCTGCGCCCACAGCGCTCCCATCAAACCATTTTCTGAACTAGCAACGTCAAAGTCTTCTGACTCTAGCAGTTCTACGAGATTATTTCTAACATCTGGTTCGTCTTCAATCACAAGAATTTTAGCCATGTTTTTGTACCTATACCTGCTTGTTTAAAGGAAGTACTACAGTGAAAATCGTGCCTAAGCCAACTGAACTTTCAACTGCAATTTTGCCATCGTGTAAATCGATTGATTTTTTCACGATCGCTAAACCGAGTCCTGTCCCAGAAATATTTCCGACGTTACTAGCACGGTGGAAACTACTAAAAATTTCTGCTTGCTCTGCTAAGGGAATACCAATTCCTCGATCTCGAACCCGAAAAATAACTGTGTCGCATTCGTTAGTTAATTCAAAATTAACTGGACTGTCGGCAGGGGAATATTTAACAGCATTGGAAAGGAGATTGATAAAAATATGACGTAGCAATTTTTCATCCATCATTCCCGTAATCCGCTCATCTGCGTGACACTGAAAAATAATTTGGCGATCGCTAGCCGTTAATTGAATTGCTTCAACAATTTCGTGACAAAATTGTTTGAGGTCGATGAGTAGGGGTTTAAATTCTAATTTACCAGCCTCGGCTTTACCAATTAAGAGTACGTCATTTAATAATTGAGTCATGTGTTTTACAGATGTTTGAATTCTTTGTAAATGATTTAGTTTTCGATCTTCACTCCATTTATGACTGTAGTGTTCGAGCAATTCTGAAGAAGATAAAATCGTTGCTAGAGGCGTGCGAAATTCATGGGAAGCCATCGTTACAAACCGCGATTTGAGTTCTCCTAGCTCTTTCTCTTTTTCTAAAGCAAGGCGAATTTCTGCTTCCGTTCGCTTGCGATCGGTAATATCGCGAACGATTGCCATGACTTCATTTTCAGCACTGACAGCAAGGCGTAATTCGTAATCTCTGAATTCATCATTTACAATCAGCTGACATTCTAAAATTTGCACTTCATTAGTAAATAAAGTACGTTTTATACAACTATCAAATGCTTTGGCAATTTCAGCAGGAAATACTTCAGACAAATGTTTACCTAAAAATTCATGTGCTGGTAGGTGCAAGCGATCGCCTTTTGCGGCTTTGAAGTTGACAAAAACTCCCGAACGATTGATGCGAAACATCAAGTCTGGGATCGCATTGAGTAAAGCTCTATTTGTTGCCATACTGGAACGTAGGGCATCTTCAGCGCGTTTGCGTTCGGTAATATCGGTAGAAATTCCACAAATCGCATAAGGTTCACCGCGTTCGTTATAGAGAGGAAATTTAATGGAAAGATAGGTATGTAAACCGTCATCCTCATGTGGTAACAGTTCTTCCCAATCAATTGGAGATTTAGCAGCTATAACTTTTCGATCGTTTTGCTGTAAAACAGCAGCAATTTCTGGAGGGAAAACGTCGTAGTCAGTTTTTCCTTTTACCCCAGCGCGATCGGGATAGAATAGAAGGCTAAACCAGACATTGACGAGTAAATATTTTCCATCTAAATCTTTGATATAAATTAGTGCTGTGGAATTATCTAAAATTGCTTGCAGCCATGCTTGACTTTGATATAGTGCTGCTTCTGCTTGTTGGCGTTGTAATAAAGTGCCTAGCTGAACAGCAATAGTTGCAACCAACTCGATTAAATGGGTATTTTCTGCGCAAGATGCAAACATGAAAAATACCAACACCGCTAGGACGCGATCGCCACTATCAACAATTGGCATACCCAACGCCGTTTTGAATCCAACTCGATCTGCAAAGGATTTGCGTAAAAATATGGTTTCTGGTTCCTGAGAAATGTGCAACCACTCAGGACGCTTTGACACCCAAACACGCCCAGGTAAACCGATATTGGCAGCAAATTTATATCCTTCGCTGCTGTGGCGAAATTGCTCTAAGCTTGGGTCGGCACTGTACCAAGCAGGGCTACATGTTAAATTTCGATCGTCAGAACTGGGAGTCCATGCTTCACCAAATTGCCAGCCAGTAAACTGACAGATTTTTTCTAGCGCGATCGCTAATGCAGAGTGAAAATCGTGAGATTCATTAATAAACTGGGTAATGCCATGCAAAAATCGAACTTCTGCCTCTGCCCGCTGGTGTGCTGCAACTTGAAGCTGTAATTGTTCGTTGATTTGTTTCAGTTGACTAATAGTTGCGCTCAGGGATTTAGGGGTTGGCTCTTGATTCATGATTTCTTGCCCAATTGCTAACCAAAGATGATAGTAATGGATGCAGTTTTGCGATCGCTGTTATTAGCAATAAGGTCTACGAGTCAAAAAAGTTTGCGAACTTCCTACTATACTGATTTGATGCATAAAAATTGCAACCTAGATCGATATAGTTATCATTCCCAATATCAGATGAGAACTAACAGAAAAAGTTTGAATATTCAAATTTCATTTATGTCTTATATTGATGTCTGAGGCTAAGAATAGCGAATTTACAAATATCAAAAAGTATTTCTTTAGATAGATGTATATGAAATTATCAAGTGATAGATGACGTAACTTATAGTAATTTTGAATAATCGAAGATCCCCCAACCCCCTTAAAAAGGGGGCTTTATTTCCCCCCTTTTTAAGGGGGACTAGGGGGAGACTTGCCTGAACCAAAAATTATTGTATGAGTTAGCTATGACTGAGCGATCGCAGCTAACTTTAGCAGCAGAGTCAAACAGAATTGTTGCACTACTTTCTAGAACATAATCTAGGATTGTGGCTGAATTCTAGACGAAAGGTTTGATTCACGGGAGCAGCCGACTTGGTGAATGGATAGCGTTTGACATAGCGAATCGCAGCTTGTTGTACGGCGCTAGGACTATCTTTAGAAATCACGTCGGGTCCAATCACAATTTTGCCCGTGGGATCGGTTAGTGCTGCAATAATCGCTTCGCCGCCATTGAGTTTTTTATTACATACAGGAACTCGTTTGCGGATTGGCGCAGCCGTGACAAATTGCGGATAAGCTTGTTGGACTTTTTGATACTGTTGCTGCAAGGCTTCAAT
Source organism: Chroococcidiopsis cubana SAG 39.79 (assembly GCF_003991895.1). Lineage (NCBI taxonomy): Bacteria > Bacillati > Cyanobacteriota > Cyanophyceae > Chroococcidiopsidales > Chroococcidiopsidaceae > Chroococcidiopsis > Chroococcidiopsis cubana. The sequence continues at coordinate 1,111 of NZ_RSCK01000075.1, read as the reverse complement.
TTGAGCAATTGTCTGCGTAGATCCCGATTCGGGTTTAAAGTCAGGTCGAGCGCCGATCGGTCGGGCAAGACGTTGCTGAAGTGCTGCCAAACGGGAGGCGCGATCGCTATTTGGATTCGTCGCGGGAGGGGTAGTCGGTGTGGGATTAGATTGACGCTGTTGTCGCTGTTGGAGTATGGCTGCGAGGCGAGAGGCGCGATCGCTATTCGGATTTGTCGCTGGCGGGTTAGTCGGTGCGGGATTAGATTGACGCTGTTGTAAAGAGGCTGCTAAGCGAGAGGCACGTTCCTCGCGTTCTTTGGCTCGTTGAACTTGCTGTTGCGCTGCTGCGTCCAAAAGCCGTTCGCGATCGCTCGTTGGGGAAGTATCGGCTTTACTGCGATTTGCTGCCAACCGTTGCGCCAGGGCATTTTGCCGTGCCATCCTTTCTTGTTGAGCGCGATCGGGTGAATTTTTGGGTGGTTGGGCTATTGGTGGACTTGGCTGCAAATTTTGCGTTGGAGGCAGATCGGGAATCGGTGGTAAGGCATTAGCTGGCGGCGCTAATTGCCGCATTTGGATATTTTGATTTGCTTGGTTTGGCTGTGGTGCTGGGGGTTGTCCAAAAGGATTTTGCGAGAGTAAATTTTGAGGTGGCGGTGGTAAGGGGATAGGCGCAGGTGGAGGTAATGAATCGCTACTGGGCATTTGGTACATTGGCGTAGTCCCAGGCGGTGGTGGTAAAAAAGGTGATGGTGCGGGCAGAGGGGGTAAGATTTCTGACTGAAAACCCTGAGCAGGCGCAGGCGCTTGCTGTTGAGCAGTATTGACAGGCGGGATGACAGATGGATCTGCTGCTACTTGCGGTACGCGGCTGCGTTCTTCGGGAGACAACTCCACGACTCCGATACTACTCTGTAAATCAACTTCTTGCGGATCTAGCGAGACAAAAGGCAGCCCTACCAATAGTAGGGTGTGAATGCCGAGCGAACCCAAAATTGCCAGTCCATTTGTCGATCGCCATGCTTCAGGTAAAGCTTGAACTAGAGAGGAAGTAGACATCAGTAATTAGGGAGTAGGGGAGACAAGGGGGACAAGGGGGATTAGGGGGACAAGGGGGACAAGGAGGACA